>DATBIZ010000580.1:0-7327 GCA_036556645.1 Vicinamibacteria bacterium
CCGGCGGCGCGGACCGCGCGCACGGTGTCCTCCAGCGCGCGGGCATCACGGTCCACCAGGGCGAGGCGCGCGCCCGCGCGGCCGAAGGCGGCGGCGGTGGCCGCTCCGATGCCGCGGGCGGCGCCGGTCACGAACGCGACGCGGCCGTGCAGCGCCAGCAGATCGGCTCGCGGGGGCATCGGCGGACGTTAGTTCACGGCCGGCGGCCGGGCAAACCACCTACGATGAATCATGCCCGGGCGCGCCGCCGCCGCGATCACCGTGGGGCTCGCGGCCGTCCTGCCGCTGGCGGGAGCGTGCGTCTCGAACTACGGCGACCCGGCCGGCCCCTTCCACGAGACGCGCCACGGCGACGGCCGCGACCTGGAGGCGGGGCTCCGGGTGGTCACGTTCAACGTCGAGCGCGGGCGCCGCGTGGACCAGGCGATCGCCGCCCTGCGCACCCACCCCGACCTGCGCACGGCGGACGTGATCGCGCTGCAGGAGATGAGCGGCCAGGGCGTGGCGGCGGTCGCGCGCGCGCTCCGCATGAACTCGGCCTACTTCCCGGCCTCGCGCGAGCCGCGAGGCGGCCCCGACTGGGGCAACGCGATCCTCTCGCCCTGGCCGCTCGAGGACGCGCGCAAGCTGCGGCTGCCGCACCGCAGCCGCCTGTCGCGGCGCGCCCGCACCGCCACCCGCGCGCGCGTGCTCCGGCCCGCGGGCCCGGTGCGCGTCTATTCGACGCACCTCGGCTCGGTGTGGGGGATCAGCGAGGCGCGGAGGCGCGACCAGGCGCAGGCGATCCTGGCCGACGCCGCGGGAGCGACGGAGCCGCTGGTGATCCTGGGCGACTTCAACAGCCACGAGCTGGGGCGGCTGTTCGAGGGGGAGGGCTTCTGCTGGCCGACGCGCGACGTCGGTCCGACCGTGGACCGCTATTCGGTGGACCACGTGTTCGCGCGCGGCGTGTGTGGCCCGCCCGGCTCTGCGGCCGGCGTCGCGCGGGACGTCACCGACGCCAGCGACCACCGGCCGGTGTGGGCCGTCCTCGGTGGACCCGCCCCCTGAGTTAGCATCCGCGCCGTGGAGTGGACGCACACGCCGCTGGGCGGCGCCACGGTGGCGCTGCTGCTGGGGCTGCTGCTCGGCCTGGAGCGGCAGCGCGCGAAGAAGGGCGCCGCCTTCGCCGGCATCCGCACGTTCCCGCTGTTCGCGGTGTGCGGCTTCTTCGGCGCGCTCGCCGGCCTGAAGGGGATTCCGTGGGCGCTGCCCGCGGTGCTGCTGATCGTGGGCGGCTTCGGAATCGCCGCCTACGTGCGCGAGCCGGAGGCCGGCACCGGCGTCACCACCGAGATGACGGGGCTGCTGGTGGCGGTGCTCGGCGCGGTGGTCGCGCTGGGCGAGCCGGCCGCGGCGGCGGCGGTCGCCGTGCTGGCGACGCTGCTCCTGACCCTGAAGGCGCCGCTGCACCGGATGGCCGGCGCGATCAGCGAGGACGAGATCCTGGCGGCGATGAAGTTCGCGGTGGTCGCGGTGGTGATCCTGCCGCTGCTCCCGGACCGGCCGATGGGGCCCTACGGCGCGCTGGTGCCGCGCAACGTCGGCCTGCTGGTGGTGCTGCTCTCCGGGGTCGGCCTGTTCGGCTACGTGCTGGTCAAGCTGCTCGGCGGGCGCGCGGGCTGGGCGATCGCGGGCGCCCTGGGCGGGCTCGTCAGCTCGACCGCCACCACGCTCTCCTTCGCGGGCAAGGCGCGCGAGGCGGCCGAGCAGGCGCGCGCGCTGGCGGTGGGCGTGATCCTGGCCTCGACCGTCCTCTACGTGCGCGGCGGCGTGGTGATCGCGCTGTTGGACCGGGAGCTGGCCGCGCACCTGGCGCCGCGGCTCGGCGTCCTGTTCGCGGTGGGGTTGCTGGCGGCGGCGCTGCTCTACCGGCGGCCGCGCGGCGAGCGCGAGGACGGCGTGAGCTTCGGCAACCCGGTGGAGCTGGGCCGTGCGGTCGCGCTGGCGGCGATCTTCGCGGTCGTGATCGTGCTGGCCCGCGTGGCCCAGGAGCGGCTGGGCACCGCCGGCCTCTGGGTGGTGGGTGCCCTGGGCGGGCTGGTGGACGTGGACTCGGTGGCGGTGGCGTCCGCCCGCGTGCGCCAGGACGGCGCCGCCGCGCTGCCGGCCGCCGCCGGCGCCTACCTGCTGGCCACCGTGACCAACCTGCTCTTCAAGGCCGGGGCCGTGCTGGCGACCGGCGGGCGCGAGCTGGCCCGCCGCGTGCTGCCCGCGTTCGGCGCGCTGGCGGCGGCGACGGGCGCGCTGCTCGTCGCCTGGCCGTAGTCAGCCCTTCCGCGGCCGCGGCAGCCGCGACACCTCGTCGAAGTACTTCGCGAACGCCACCATCCCGCCCGAGGCCTGGCGCCAGTCGAAGTTCTCGTTCGGGGCATGGTAGCCGTGCTCGGGCAGCGAGAGGCCCAGGAACATCACCGGCACGCCGAGCACCTTCTCCATGGTGAGCACCGCGCCGATGGATCCGCCCTCGCGCACGAACACCGGCTCCTGGCCGAACGCGAACGCGATCGAGCGCCGCACGGCGTCGGCGAGGGGGCCGGTGGTCTTCCCCTGGTACGGCGCGAGCATGCCCTCGGGGTGGACCTCGACGTCCGGGTTGCGCTTCTTCACGAAGTCGCGCACCAGCTCGAACACCTTCTGCGGCTTCTGGTTGGGCACCACGCGGCAGGTGGCCTTGAGCTCGCCGCGCGGCGGGATGATCGTCTTCACGCCGGGCCCGCTGTAGCCCCCGACCAGCCCGTGGACCTCGAAGGTGGGCATGGCCCAGATCCGCTTCATCACGTCGAGCGGGTCCTCGGTGCGCAGCGACTTGAACAGGTGGTCCTTCTTGAACTCGGCCACGGAGAAGCCCGAGCGCTCGAAGTCGCGCAGCTCGGCCTCGGTGGGCTCCACCACGTCGTCGTAGAAGCCGGGGACCTTGACCCGGCCGGTGTGCGGGTCGTAGACGTCGCAGACGAGCCCGATCAGCTCGCCGAGCGGGTTGCGCGCCGCGCCGCCCGCCGTGCCCGAGTGCTGGTCGGTCTGGCCGGTCTCCAGCGTGAAGCGCATCCCCACCAGGCCGCGCAGGCCCGCGGGCGCGGCCGGCCGCTCGCGTGACACCCAGATCGTGTCGGACACCACCACCGACTCCGTGGCCAGGTCCGCCTTGTGCTCGACGATGCCGGCCTCGAAGCTCGGCGAGCCGATCTCCTCCTCCAGCTCCCACAGGAGCTGCACGTTCACCGGCACCCCGGCCTCGCGCGCGGCGCGCACCCCGAACAGCGCGGCCAGGGCCGGGCCCTTGTCGTCGGTGGTGCCGCGCCCGAAGTAGCGGTCGCCTTTCTTCGTCATCTGGAAGGGCTCGGTCTCCCACGGCTCCGTCTCGCGCGACGCCGGCTGCACGTCGAGGTGGTTGTAGATGGTGACGGTGGGGAGGTCGTCGCCGGAGCGGAAGATCCCGTGCACGAGCGGGTTCCCCCTGGTCTCGTACACCTTGGCTTCGCCGCCGAAGCGGCGGATCGTCTCCACTGCCAGCTCGGCGCAGCGGCGGTTGTCCGCCTTGCGCGCGGGATCGCTCGACACCGACGGCACCGCGATGAAGGACTCGAGCACCGACTCGAACTCCGCGCGCGCACCCTCGGCGAAGGACGCGAGCCGGCCGCGATCGACTTCCTTGGACATGGGATGAGGCCTCCTCTCCCCATTCTGCCTTTTTCGCGTGGCGGGCTTGACAACCGGATGTCATTTCCATATCTTTGGAAACGTGGAATTGAGCGAGGCCGCCTCCGCCCTCGGCGCGCTGGCCCAGGAGTCGCGCCTGTCGGTGTTCCGGCTGCTGGTGCAGCGGGGCCCCCGGGGCCTGGCCGCGGGCGAGATCGCAACGCGGCTCGGCATCCCCGCCCCGACCCTGTCGTTCCACCTGGCGCAGCTCGGCCACGCGGCCCTCGTGCGCTCGCGGCGCGAAGGACGCTCGATCATCTACGCGGCGGATTACACGGGCATGCAGCGGCTGATGGCGTTCCTCACCGAGCAGTGCTGCCGGGAGGACGCGGCCGCCTGCGCGCCCACCATGAAGCGGGCCGGCAGGGCCCGGGGAAGGACGAACGATGGAGCCCAGGGCAACCGTGGGGAGTGACCCGGAGCGGATCGTCGAGCAGGTCAAGAGCCGCTACGGTCAGATCGCCGAGGGCCTGAAGAGCGGCTGCTGCGGCACCGGCGGCACCGAGCAGGCCGTCGCGCTCGGGATCGGCTACAGCCGGCGCGAGCTGGACGACATCCGCGTGGAGGCCAACCTCGGGCTTGGCTGCGGCGCGCCGATCGGGTTCCTGGACCTGACCGCCGGCGAGAGCGTGCTCGACCTCGGCTCGGGCGCCGGGCTCGACGCGTTCCTCGCCGCCCGGCAGGTGGGTCCCACCGGGAAGGTGATCGGCGTGGACATGACGCCGGCGATGCTGCGCAAGGCCCGCGACAACGCCGCGCAGCTCGGCCTGGCGCAGGTCGAGTTCCGCGACGGCCGCCTGGAGGCATTGCCGGTGGACGACGCGTCGGTGGACGCGGTCACCAGCAACTGCGTCATCAACCTGGTGCCGGACAAGCGCACGGTGTTCGCGGAGATCGCCCGGGTGCTGAGGCCGGGCGGGCGCGTCGTGATCTCGGACATCGTGCTGGACGGCGCGCTGCCCGAGGCGATCGCGAAGGACGTCTACGCGTGGTGCGGCTGCGTCGCCGGCGCGGACCGGCGGGACGACTACTTCGCGAAGGTCACGGCGGCCGGCCTGGCGCAGGTCGAGGTGCTGAAGGACACCGACTACGTCGCCACGCTGGCCAGCTCGGCCCCGGACGAGCTCGCCGCGCTGCTCGGCCGCTTCGGTCTCGACCGCGCGGACGTCCTGGGCAAGGTGCGGTCGGTGACGTTCCGCGCCCGCAAGCCGTGACCGCGGCCGTGCGCCGCGTCCTCTTCCTGTGCACGGGCAACTCGGCCCGCAGCATCATGGCGGAGGCGCTCCTCAACCATCTGGGCGGCGGCCGGTGGCGGGCGGCGAGCGCGGGCAGCCATCCCAAGGGGACCGTCCACCCGCAGGCGCTCGCGCTGCTCCGCGGCAAGGGCCTGCCGGTGGACGGGCTCCGCAGCAAGTCGTGGGACGAGTTCGCCGGCCCCGCCGCCGAGCCCGTGGACGTGGTGATCACGGTCTGCGACCGCGCCGCCGCCGAGGAGTGCCCGTATTGGCCGGGGGCGCCCGTCCGGGCGCACTGGGGCGTGGACGACCCGGCGGCGGCTCCGCCCGTGGAGCAGCCGCGGGCGTTCGAGCGCGCCTACGCCGAGCTGGAGTCCCGGGTGCGGCGGCTGGTCGCCCTGCCCGTGGAGTCGCTCGACGGCCCCGCGCTGCGCGAGCGGCTCGCCGCGATCGGGCGGGGCTGAATCACCCCGCCTTCACCGGCGCCGCCAGCAGGTCCGCGCAGCGCTGCGCGGAGAGGGGCCGGCTGAAGAGGTACCCCTGCGTCTGGTCGCAGCCGTGGCGGGCGACGAACGCGAGCTGCTCGGCGGTCTCCACGCCTTCCGCCACCACCGAGAGCTTGAGCGTGCGCGCGAGCGCGATGATCGCGCTGGCGATCGCGGCGTCGTCGGGGTCGGCGCCGATGTCGCGGATGAAGGACTGGTCTATCTTCAGCGTGTCGATGGGGAAGCGCCGCAGGTAGCTCAGCGACGAGTAGCCGGTCCCGAAGTCGTCGATGGACAGCCCCACCCCGAGTGCCTTCAGCTCGCGCAGGGTCTGGATCGCGGCCTGCGCGTTCTGCATCGCGCTGCTCTCGGTGATCTCGAGCTGGAGCAGCCGCGGGTCGAGGCCGGTGTCCGCCAGGGCGTCGGTCACGTGGCCCACCAGGCCCGGCTCCTGGAACTGGCGCGCCGACAGGTTCACCGCCACGCGCAGCCCCGGATGAAGCTCCTGCCACGCCCTCGCCTGCGCGCAGGCGGTGCGCAGCACCCACGGGCCCATGGCCAGGATCAGGCCCGTGACCTCGGCCAGCGGGATGAAGTCGGCGGGCGGGACGAGGCCCAGCTCGGGATGGTTCCAGCGCAGCAGCGCCTCGACGCCGTGCACGCGGCGCGTGGCCACGTCCACGATGGGCTGGTAGTGCAGGAGCAGCTCGTCGTTGGGCAGCGCCTTGCGCAGGCTGCTCTCCAGCGCCAGCCGCTCGAGCGCGGTGGCGTTCAGCGCGGGCGTGTAGAGCAGGTAGCGGTCGCGGCCCTGCTCCTTGGCGCGGTACATGGCCGCGTCCGCGTTCTTGACCAGGGTCTCCGCGTCGCGGCCGTCGTCGGGGTAGAGGCTGATGCCCATGCTGGAGGTGACGAAGATCTCGCGCCCGTCGATGTCGAACGGCACCCGGATCACGTCGAGCACCTTCCCGGCCACCTTCGCCGCGTCCACCGCCTGGCCCACGTCGGGCAGGAGCACCGTGAACTCGTCGCCGCCGAGGCGCGCCACCGTGTCGCCCTCGCGCACGCAGGCGCGCAGGCGCGCGGCCACCTCGCGGATCAGCCGGTCGCCCACCGAGTGCCCCAGCGAGTCGTTGATCACCTTGAAGCGGTCCACGTCCATGAAGAGGACGGCCAGCCCCTTGCCGTGGCGCGGCGACTGCGCGACCGCCAGCGCCAGGCGGTCGTGGAAGAGGAGGCGGTTGGGCAGCCCGGTGAGCGTGTCGTGGTAGGCGAGGCTGCTCAGGCGCTCCTCGCTCTTCTGGAGCTGCTCGAACATCCGCGCGTTCTGGATCGCGATCGCGGCGTGCGGGGCCATGGCCTCGGTGAGCTGCACGTGCCGGGTGGTGAAGAAGCCGGGCTCGGACTTGTCCACCGCGTACAGGCCGATCACGCGATCGGCGGACAGGAGGGGCACGCCCATCCAGTTGCGCACGTGCTCGGCGCCGAGGTGGCGCTGCCAGCCCGGGTGGCCGCGCGTCTCCCGGATCAGGATGCTGCGGCGGCCCCGGATCAGGGCGCCCAGGATCGGGTGTGTCCGCACGTCGAAGACGCTCCCGCGCGTCGTGGCGGGGTCCCCCCAGCGCTCGTATCCCCGTATCGCCCTGACGGCCAGGCGCGTGTCGTCCTCCAGGAGCATGATGTTGGCGGTGTCGTAGGGGACGAGCTGGGCCAGGTGGGCCAGCAGCTTGCCGAGCACGGCGCCGAGGTCGAGCGTCCGGGTGAGGTCGAGGGTGGCGGCCCGCAGGACCTCGGCCGTATTGTCCATCCGGCCGGAAGCCTACGCGGGGGCGGAGTTGGCGTCAATTCCAGGCCAATCAGCGGGATGTGTGA
>DATBIZ010000581.1:0-4628 GCA_036556645.1 Vicinamibacteria bacterium
AGCAGGCCGGCCGCGAGCAGGGCGCCCATCAGCGCGACTGGCGCAGCCGCAGGTCGAACCCGAACCCGCCGGGCTGGACGCTGGTCATGAGCACCGACAGCCGGTCCGAGAGCGTGTACTCGATCGACACCAGCCGTTCCTCGGTGCCGCGCAGGTCCACCGAGTAGAGGATGCTGACGTCGGGCGTGATGCGCTTGCCCAGGGTGAGCCGCGCGGTCGGGTTGGTGACGTTGCCGCGGATCACGGACGGGTCGATCGAGAAGCGGTCGAGGCCCAGCCGCGCCGCCCCGCGCTCCAGGCCGACCTCCTCCGAGATCACGCCCGCGGCCAGGGTGGCCGCGCCGGTGGCGGCCAGGTTGCGCTGCGCGTTGTCGTCGCGCCGGGTCTCGAGGTCGGCGATCTTCGACTCGTCGGCCCCGGCCAGCAGGCCCAGGATCGCCACCGTGCCCAGCGGCGGATCGGAGCTCAGCGTCGGGTACACGCGGTCGAGCGTGCCGTTCATCTTCAGCGTCACCCGGTACGAGCGGATGCGGGTCTCGGCCTCGATGTCGAAGAGCGGGTCCGTGCGGCGCGGGTTGGCGAAGTCCAGGTTGCCCCGCCGGATCACGTAGGTGTTGCCCTGGAAGTACACGCGGCCGCCGTCCACCTCCGCCCGCCCGAGCACGACGGGCGCGTCGTAGGTGCCCTGCAGGGTGAGGTCCGCCCGCGCGGTCAGCGTGGCCAGGTTGTTGTCCAGCTTGAGCGTTCCGGGAGCGAGCACCTTCACGTCGTAGCGCAGGCCTTCCCCGATGGAGGCGGGCTCCTCGGCGCGGCGCGTGTCGGCGAGCAGCTCCGAGGCGAGGTCGTACCGCTGCGTCCAGGCGGCGTGGCGCACGTCCACGCGCCCGGTGAGCCACGGCCGCGTGAAGTCGCCGAACAGGCGCAGGTCCGCGTCCACCACGCTGCGGAGCCCTTCCGGATAGCGCAGCGTCACGTTGCGCCCGACCCCGTGCACGTCGAAGGAGGCGAGCCTCCCGCGCGCGTACGTGGCCTGGCCCGACAGGTCCACGGGGCCGCCGCCGAGCGTCCCCGAGACGCCGCTCCAGTGGGCCACGCCCTCGGTGAACTCGACCGTGCCGCGCAGGTCCTCCACCCCGTGGGGGAACCCGCGCGCGCGCACCGCCGCGCCCAGGATCTCGAGGCGGCCGTCGAGCTGCGGCTCCGCCCGCGTGCCGCTCACGTTCATGGTCACGCGCGCGCCGCCGCTGCCGCGCAGCTCGGGCGCCCAGAGCGACAGCGCGCGCAGGTCGGCGGAGCCGGCGAGCCGCAGCGCCAGCGGCCCCCCCGCCACGGCCACGCGGGCGCGGCCGGTCACGGACAGGTCGGTGCCCTCCGCGGAGAGCTGGGCCTGCCGCACCTCGACCTCGCCCGCGCGATAGGCCAGCCGGATCGGCTCGCGGTTGCGGACCGGGTAGTCGGGCACCTCCAGCCGGAGGTCGGAGAGGGTCACGTCGGCGGCAAGGGCGGCCGGCTCGCGCAGCGGACCGGTGATCGCGGCCTCGCCGGTCACCACCACCTCGAGCGGCGAGGTCGGCTCCCCGCGCGCCGCGCGCACGAACGGCGTGACCCGCGTGCTCGCCAGGCGCAGCCTCAGGTCGCCGTCGTGGGGCGCGGAGGCGCCGACCGTGCCCTCGAGGAGTGCTTCGACCGCGGTGCCGCGGCTCTCGGCGCGCAGCGCGAGCCGGCCGTCGCCCTCGCCACGCAGGGTGGCCTCGAACGTGCCGACCTCCTCCGCCCCGAGCGCGAGGCGCGTCGAGAAGAGCCGGGCCACCACGCGCGGCCGGAGCAGCGAGCCTTGCAGCACGCCTTCGCCGGACACGCGCCCGCTCCAGCGCGCCTGGCCGACCGCGGGCAGCACCTCCGCCACGTCCACCTCGAACAGGGTCGCCTCGCCGTCGTAGACACCCGCCCCGGTCGCGGTGCCCGCGAAGCGCAGCGTGCCGCCGCCCACCCGCGCCCGGCCGCGCGTCACCTCGGTCACCGCCCCGCGCAGCCGCGAGTCGAGCTGGAGGTCCGAGAAGGGCACGCCGTAGTAGCGCCCCTTGCGCGCGGTGAGCTGCGCGTCGCCGTGCGCCTCGCTCCGGCGGCCGTGCACGCGGGCGTGGCCCGAGACCGCGCCCTCGACCTCGACGTCCCATTCCAGCGCGCGGACCAGGTCGGCCGCCGGCCACTCCGCGAGCCGCACCCGCACGTCGAGCGCGTCGTCCTCGCCCAGGAGGCCGGTGCGCATCCGCCCTTCCAGCCACAGGTCGCCGCCCGGCCGCCGCAGCCGGAGCGGCGAGGAGACGAGCTCGGCGGTGGTCAAGAAGCCGCGCCACTCGGCGCGGCCCCACACCACGCCGAGGTAGGCGAACGGGTCCGCGGAGAACCGGCCTTCGAAGACGGGCTCGGTCAACGTGCCGCCCCAGCGCCCCTCGAAGGCGCCCGCGCCCTCCATCTCCACCGGCTCCGCTTCGGCCGCGCCGAGGGCGCGGCGCAGGCGCACGAGCAGCGCGTCCGAGGCCGCGAGGTCGCGGCTGTGCATGCGAACGTCCAGGGCCGCGCGGAGGTCGCGCTCCACGCGGCCCCCGAGGGTCACGTCGGTGTGCGCCGAGCGCAGCTCGGCCGCCTCGACGAACTGCGTCCCGTCCTCGGCGCGCCAGGCCACGCGGCCGGACAGCGGCGTGGGGGCGCCGGCGCGCTCGGCCAGGTCCAGCTCCAGGCGCCCCGACAGGTCGCGCACCGCCCCGCGTGGCCAGGAGAGCGACACCGGTCCCGTGGCGGAGGCGCCGAGGCCGGCCTCGCCGACGTCGAACACCCAGCGCACGAGCGGCTCGGCGTCCAGGGCGCGCAGGTGGGCGACGAGCGTGACGCGGCCGGGCGCCGGCGGCACGTCCACGTCCACCCGCGCCGCGCCCCCGAGCGCCTGCAGCTCGAGGCCGCTCACGTGCACGCCGTCGCCGTCCCAGGCCACGCGGCCGGCGTAGCGCGGCACCTCGATGCCGTCGAACGAGCCCTGGTCGCCGGCGATCTCGCCCGAGAGGCGGAGCCGGGAGCCGATCACGGTGGCGGCGCCGTCGTAGCGGGCGCGCCCGCGCAGGTCGAACCCGGTGCGCACGACGTGCTTCTCCAGCACGGCGAGGTCCACGGGCCCGTGCACCTCGAACTCGCCGCGCAGCGGCGCCAGGTCGAGGTGGCCCCGGCTCACCAGGCTGGTGCGCTCCGCTTCCAGGCGCGCGGTCTCGACCGCGAGCCGCGCGCCGCGCAGCGCGAGGTCGGTGGTGACCGTGAAGGGCAGCGGCGGGTGGTCCCCGAAGCGCAGGGCGCCCGGGCCGAACGCGATGCGGCCGCGCAGCTCGCCGCGCTGTCCCTCCAGGCGGCCGTTGAACTCCGGCACGTCGAGGTCGAGGGGCACCCGCTCGTGGTTGACCTCGACCACGCTCTTCTCGATGGTCAGCCGCCCGATGCGGACGCCGCCGCCCCCGGAGCGGCCGGGGTCGAGGCGCGGGATGTCGTCGCCGCCGTCGCGCCAGGCGTTGACGCGCACGACCGCGCCCGTGACGGAGAGCGCGCTCAGCTCCGCGCGCCGCCGCCACAGCGGGCGCAGGCGCGGCGCGGCGACCAGGCGCGGGACCTCCAGGAACGGCGGCGCCGACGCGGTCGCCCCCGCCACGCGCAGGTCGCGCACCTCCACCTGCAGCGGCATCCACCGGTAGCCGACGCTGCCGATGGTGACCGGGCGCCCGAAGAACGACGACAGCCGCGCGGTCAGCATCTCCGACGACCACACCGGCAGGCGCAGCGCCACGAGCGCGGCGAGCGCGAGGACGGCGAGGGCGAGCAGGCCGAGGCGGCGGAAGCGGGTCACGGGCGGGCCGGAGCGGGGCCGCTCAGTCGAGGACCACGAGCAGGGCGCCCGTCTCGACGGCCTGCCGCTCGCGCGCGTGGACCTCGGCCACGCGGCCGGCGCGCACGGCCCGCAGCTCGTTCTCCATCTTCATCGCCTCCATGACCACCAGGCCCTGCCCGGCCTCCACCTGCTGTCCCGGCTCCACGAGCACGCGGACGAGCCGGCCGGGCATCGGCGCGGTCAGGCGCAGCGGACCCGCCGGGCCGCGGCGGACGCCCGGACCGCCCCCCCGCGACGCCTCCGCCAGCTCCACCTCGAACGTGTCCTCCCGCAGGTGGACGGTGTACCCGCCCGCACGCCGCTCGAGCAGCGGGGCGTGGCTGCGGCCGTCGAGGATCAGGCTCATGGTGCCGGGCCCGCCGCGTCGCGCGTCCAGCGCGAGCCGACGGCCGTCGAGCAGCACCGCGTAGCCGTCACGCTCCTTGCGGACCTCCACGCTCACGCGCCGCCCGTCGAGCGTGGCCTCCAGGATCATGCCGGCGCCTCACCACCCGCGCCGGGCGTCGCGCCAGCCCTGCGCGCGCCACGCCGAGGCGCGATCCGCGGCGGCCGCGTCCGGACGCGCGGCGCGCCGGCTCTCCAGCGCCTCGATCGCGGCCGCGGCGACCGCCGCCTCCCAGGGGCGCTCGTGGGCGGGCGCGGGCCGCGCCAGCAGCCGGTCCACGAAGCCGGTGTCGAACTCGCCGCGGCGGAACTCCGG
>DATBIZ010000582.1:0-1507 GCA_036556645.1 Vicinamibacteria bacterium
GCCGGGCGCGAACACGTGCGGCGTGTTGCGCTGCACGAACTGGCTCACCACGCCGGTGCGGAAGGCGTCGCGGTGCACGTTCTGCGCGGCCGTACCCGCGCCGTCTTCGAACGGCTGCTCGTGGCATTCGAAGCAGCCCGCCGCGTTGGGACCGGTCACGCGCGGCGGCGTGTGCTGGAACCACTCTCCGGCGCCGCGGAGGTCGGCCCGCGGCACGCGGGTGTAGCGCTGGCCGCCGCCGACGTTCGCCCCGCTGCCGTCGAGGGCGTTGAACGCCGTGGCGAACAGCTCGTCCCCGAGCTCGAACGCCTCCTCGAACGCGTCGCGTGTGCGGCCGGCGACGACCAGCGCCTTCAGCTCGTCCTGATCGGCGTGCACGGCCACCGCGTCGTGGACCGCGCGCACCGTCGGGGAGTCCGTCACCAATGCCCGTACGCCGGCTCCTCCAGCCGCGAGGAACGCCATACCCAGGAGAGTCCAGAGGGATCGCCGGGCGATGCGGCGCCCGACAGGGAGACTCGTCATACTGTGGAACCTCGTCGGGGTCCCGGGCGGAGGCTCACGCGGCCGCCCGAACACGCACGATGTGGCGAAGGCTGGCGCCGACGCCGTCGAGGCCTGGAGGGAGCCAAGGCCCGACCCCTTCGAAAAACACCGCCGGCCTCGCTGCATTCCGGCCGGCGGATGGGACAGGTGCACCCCGGCTGCGTCGTGCGGCCGGGGCCTGGAGTGGCGTGACGCTACGCTTCTAGTCCGCGGGGATCAACCAGAAAATGTGACGATCCGGTCGCGGCGTGAGCCGGCGCACAACGGCTCAGCGTGCGACGCGCTCGAGCGCGCGGTCCACCTCGTTCTGGAAGCGGCTGTCACCGATGGCCAGCAGCAGCTTGCGCGCTTCGTCGCGCCGCCCCAGCCCGGCGAGGAAGAGCGCCCGATCGTAGCGCTCCTCCGGCGGGAGCAGCCATCCCTCGTCCTTCGCGGCGAGCGCCTGCACGAAGCGCAGGGCCTCCAGGTACTTCCCCGCGCGGTAGGCGTCCGCGGCGGCGGTGAACGGGCCGGGCATCGGCAGGTCTTCCCCGGGCGCGAGCCCGTCCGGCAGCAGCGAGGGCGGCGGAGGCACCGGCGTGCGGTCCGGCGGCCGGGAGTTCCACGACGGCCGCGGCCGCGTCTCCTGCAGGTCCGTGCGCGCGAGCGCGGCGATCACCGCCGGCACGGTGTCGTGCAGCGGCGGACGCGCGACGACACCGACCCACCCGCCGCGCGCGACCACCAGCACGGTGCCCGCGGGCGCACCCAGCGCCTGGAACTGGCCGCGGCCGAGGAGCAGCGGCCAGGGATGCCGGTACAGCGCCAGGATCTTGCGCAACGCATGGTCCCGCTCCGGGTCCTCCGCCACCATCACCACGCGCGTGCCCGCGGGGACCACGCGCTGGAGCGTCTCGAGGTCCTGCGAGCAGGTCAGGCAGGCGGTGCTGGCCATGTAGAAGGCGGTCAGGTCCTCTCCGAG
>DATBIZ010000583.1:0-6448 GCA_036556645.1 Vicinamibacteria bacterium
TCCGTCCCCGCCGGCACCACCAGCAGCGATCCGCCGCGCCCGTGGGCGCGCATGGAGACGGCGAGCCGTGCGAGCACGCCGTCGCGGTCGCGGACGGAGGCGGGATCCGCGCCCACCAGGCTGCGCAGCGCGGTCGGGTAGTCGTCGGCCTCGGCCGCCGCCCCGCTCAAGACCTTGATCTTCTCGCCTTCGAGCACGGCCACGTTCACGAACTTCGGCAGCGCGTCGCTGAGCCGGTGCTTCACGACCAGCACGCCCGGCGAGACGACCTCGAGCACGAAGCAGAGGCTCGGGACCGCGCGGGTGGTGCCCCACACCCGGACGTCGTCCTCGTCGCCCCAGACCCCGAGGTGGATGCCGGGGCGCTCGACCGCGGGCGCGAGCCGCGCGAGCGCCAGGGCGCCGAGGGGGAGCGGCCGGGCGAACCGCAGGGGGTGGCGGAGGCCGTCCGGCGGCAGCCAGGCCAGCGAGATCCGCGGCACGTATCCTTCCTGGCGCCGCAGGCTGGCCCAGAACGCGGTGTCCACCACGCGCTGGACCACCTCCACGGCCGGCAGCGGCGCGAGCGCCTCGAGGCCGTCCGTGCGCGCGGCCTCGTGCTGACGCCGGAAGTGCTCGAACAGCCGTGGCGCGATCGTCTCGGCCGCCGGATACAGCGGTGGCGCCATCCGGCTAGACTACAATCGCGCATCGACCCACGCGAGAGTCGTGCCGAGGCGCCGCGCGCCGGGAGGGCCTGGATCGAGCGCCGCGGGCCCGCCGCGCTCGTCCTCCTCGTCGCCGCGCTGCTCCTCCCGCGGCTCGGGGCCGCGCCGTTCGAGCGCGCCGAGATCTACGTCCTCGACGCCGCGCGCGCGATGGTGGAGAGCGGCGACTGGGTCGTGCCGCGCTACCGCGGCCGGCCCTTCTTCGACAAGCCGGCGCTGGCCTACTGGCTGATGGCCGCGAGCATGACCGTCGCGGGACCGACCGCCGCCGCGGGCCGGCTGGTCTCGACGCTCGCCGCCATGGGCGCGGTCGCGGCCACGTTCTGGCTCGGGACGCTGCTGGTGGGACGGCGCCCCGCGCTCTGCGGGGCCTTCGTGCTCGCCACCACGGCCGGCTTCCTCAGCTTCGGCCGGCTCGCGATGTCGGACATGCTGCTGGCGCTCTGGTGCACGATCGCGGCCGCGCTGGGCGTGCGCGCGTTCGGCGAAGGGCGGGGGCCGGCCACGCTGCCGCTGCTCGGCGCGGTTCTCGGTCTCGGGTTCCTCACCAAGGGCCCCGTGGCCCTGCTGCTCCCGGGCTTCGCGCTGGCGCTGCTCGCGCTGGCCGCGCGCCGCGAAGGGCGGCCCTGGCCGCCGGCGCGCGCGTGGGCGCTTGCGGCCGCCGTCTTCACGCCGATCGCCCTCGGCTGGTTCGTGGCGGTCGCGTTGCGGCTGGGAAGCGGGCCGATCCGCTACTTCTTCCTCAGCGAGAACCTCGAGCGCTTCGCCGGCGAGACCTACGATGCCGCGCGGCCGTTCTGGTACTACGCGGGCGCGTATCTGGCCCTCGGCCTGCCCTGGTCGCCGCTGCTCGCCCTGGCCGTCGCGCGCGCGTGGCGCGGCACGGACCGCGCGCTCCGCTTCCTGCTCCTCTGGGCCGCGTGCATGGCCGTCCCGCTGAGCCTGTCCCGCGGGAAGATCGACTACTACCTGCTCCCGCTCCTGCCCGCGCTGTCGCTGGCCATCGGCCGCGTGCTCGCGGGCGAGCCCTGGCGGGCGTGGGAACGGTGGGCCGTGCGCGCCTGGATGCTCGGCGTGGCCGCCCTGCTCCTGCTCGTGGCGCGCATCCCGATGGGGCTGCCGGCCGCCTGGCGCCCGGACGCGCCGGTGCTCGCGGCCGGCGCGGTGGCGCTCGCCGCCGGCGTGGGGACGTGCCTCTGGGCCGCCGCGCGCCCGCGGCCGCTGCGGGTGACGGCCGCGGCCGGCGGCGCCGCCGCCGCGCTGGCGGGGCTGGCCGGCGCCTTCTTCGTGCCGGCGTTCGCGGCGGCGCAGCCGCAGCGCGCGCTGCTCGCGGAAGTGCGGGACGAGCTGCGCTACGAGCCGGAGGCGGAGGTCGTGGTCTGCCGCGACCCCGCGCGGGTGCAGCGCGCGCTGCTGTTCGAGGCGCGGCGCGCCGGGCACGAGCGCTGCGACCTCTGGGCGGCCGCCACCGGCGAAGAGCCGGCGCTGTTCCTCCTCGACGACGACGAGCAGCAGTCCGTGGGACAGGTGCTGCGCGCGATCTCGGAGCACGGCTACCTGCCCGCCGAGACGCTGACCCTGCGCGGCCTGCTGTGGCCGCCCGCGCCGGGGCGGCTCCATCTGGCCGCGAACTTCGCCACCGACCGGCCGGAGGCGCGGCGGCGCGAGAACCGCGCCTACAAGGAGGCGGTGCGCGCGCGCCGCGACGCCAAGCGGAAGCCCGCCTCGCCGGCCGGCGGCCGCACGCCGGCGCCTAGCGAACCTTAGCGCGGCGCCGCTGGGCGAGGAGCCATGCCGGCAGCTCCGGCTCCGCGAAGGCCCGGTCCCACGAGTTGTGCACCACGCCCTCGTATTCGGTGTGGCGCACCGGCGCGCCCGCCTGCTTCAGGGCCGCCGCGAGCTGCCGCGACTCGGACGCCGGCACCGTCGGGTCGTCGGCGCCGTGGAAGAGCCAGGCCGGCACGTGCCGGAGCCGCGCCGCCGTCGCCGCGTAGGGGTCGTCCGCCTGCAGCGTGGGCGGGAGCTGGGCGAGCCGCGCGCGCCGGCCCGAAGGCGGCACGATGCCTCCCGCGACCGAGACGATCGCCGCGTAGCGCTGCGGCTCCTCGAACGCGAGCACCCAGGCGCCGTAGGCGCCCATCGAGAGGCCCACCAGGTAGACGCGGTGGGGATCGCCGCCGAACTCGGCCATGGCCTGGGCGAGCGCGGTGGTGGCGAAACGGGCCAGGTCTCCCATCCAGACCCCGCCCGGCGGCGCCTGGGGGAACACGACCACGGCCGGGTAGCGGGCGGGATCCGAGCGCAGCACCCGGCCCAGGCCGACCTCGGTGTGCTGCACGCCGTCGGTCCCGCGCTCGCCCGCCCCGTGCAGGAACAGGATCACCGGCCACTGCCGGCGCGGGTCGTGCCCCGGCGGCAGGTACACCTTGTACGCGTGCGCGGTCTCGGCGACGCGGGCGGTCCGTTCCACGAAGCGGCCCCCTCCGTCGGCGGCGGGCGCGGAGGCCGGCGCGGCGAGGGCGAGCACGGCGAGCGACACCAGTGCGCGGGGCATGTCCGGAACGTATCATGGAGTTGCTCCGCACCCGACCCCAGGAGGTCAATCGAGATGCGTCATCGCGCACTGACGGTGCCGTCCGTCCTCGTCCTCGCGCTCGCGGGCGCCGCCCCCGGCGCCGCCCAGATGAACCCGCGCGGCGAAGCCAAGGTCACGCTCGGCGGCAAGGCCGTCTCCGTGGACTACGGCCGGCCGAGCCTCAAGGGCCGCGACATGCTCGGCAAGGCGGCGGTGGGACAGGAGTGGAGGATGGGCGCGGACTCCGCGACCACGCTGAAGACCGCGGCCACGCTCGACTTCAACGGCGTGACGGTGCCGCCCGGCGACTACGTCCTGCGGGCGCGCAAGCTCTCGGACACGGACTGGGTGCTGAAGTTCGAGAAGGACGGCCAGGCGGCGGTGGAGGTGCCGCTGCAGGCCAGCACGCTCCCCAGCAGCGTCGAGATGTTCACCATCGACCTGGCCGAGGAGCGCGGCATGGGCGTGTTCCGGATGTCGTGTGGGACCCGGGCGCTCTCCGCGCCGTTCACGGCGAAGTAGACGGGCCGGCCGCGGCGGAGGCCTGCCGCTCGACGTAGTCGAGCAGCGCGGGGTCCACCGGCGCCTTCGCGTCGAGCGAGCGCGCGTGGCGCAGGGCGTCGCGCGCGGCCGCCCACTTGGATTGCCGGGCCTGGATCGCGGCCAGGCGCAGCCACGCGTCCACCTCACGCGGGCGCAGGGCCAGGAGCCGCTGGTGGGCGGCCTCCGCCTCCCCCAGCTCGCGACGGTCGAGCAGCAGCGTGCCGAGCCGGGCGAGCGCGGGCGCGTGCGTCGGGTCGAGCGCGACCGCGCGCCGCGCGGCGGCGAGCGCGCGCGCGGGAAGCATCACCTGCTGGTACCGCTCGGCGAGCGCGCTCCACCGCTGGGCCGCGCCGGCCTCGCCCGCGTCGTGGCTCAGCGGCGGCTCGAGGCCCGCGCCGGACTCCCCCATCGAGAGGTACAGCTCGCGCGCCATCCGTGCCACCTCGGCCGGCGGCCGCACGTTCCGCCGCGGCGCGCGCAGCTCGATCCACGGGTGATCGTCGGTGTTGAGCGGCGTGCCGCGCGGGAACGCCGCGTCCTCGCTCCACCGCCGCAGCGTGGCGCGGTCCATCGTCCAGGCCGCGATCACGGCCGCCTCGTCGCCGATGGCCCCGGTCGCGCGCAGGTCGCGGCCCACCGCGCCCGCCATGGCCGCGCGCAGCCGGGCCGGGTCGAGCGCGTGCGGCTCCTCGCTGCCCACCAGCAGCAGGTCGGCGGTCAGCGAGCCGCCTTCTCCGCCGCCGAGCGGCGGCACGAGCCAGAGCGAGACGTGGGGGAACACCGCGGCGAAGGTCGCGACCTCCACCTTCACGTCGGCGGGATCCAGGTTGTAGTACTGGAACCACTGGCCGAACACGCCGCCGCCGGCCAGCCGCCGGCGCGCGACCGCGTAGAACTCGCGCGTGAACAGGTTGGAGACGCCGGAGATCCAGGGGTTCGACGGCTCCGACACGATCACGTCCCATCGCTCCGGCGAGCGCAGCAGGTGGTTCCGCCCGTCGCGGAACACGATCCGGAACCGTGGGTCGCGGCGCACGTGGCCGCTCAGGGCGTCGAACAGCGGCGCCGCGCGCCAGGTGGCCGGCTCGATCTCCACGCACTCGAGCCGCTGGAGCGGATGCAGCGCGGCGGAGGCCGCGGTGGCGCCCGCGCCCCAGCCGATCACCAGCGCCCGCCGCGGCGCGGGGTGCAGCAGGAGCGGCACGTGCGCGATGAAGCGCTGCGTCAGCACGTCTTCGGCCCCGCTGCCGGCGTCGGTCTTCCCGTTCACGGAGAGGAAGCGGCGGCCGCTGCCCGGCCGCTCCGCCACCGCGACCACCGCCTCGCGGCCTTCCTCGTAGAACAAGAGCCGGCGCTCCTCACGCAGGCCCCGCCGCGGCGCGAAGCCCCGCTCGCGCCACTCGAGCCCGTATGTGTACACGCCCGCGGTCATCACCAGCGGGTCCCAGGTGCGCAGCCGCGTCGCCGCTCCGCTGGCGATCACGATGGCCACGGCCGCCGCGAGCCGCCGCGCCCGCGGCAGCCGCGACCCGGACGCGAGCACGGCGGCGCCGGCCAGCACGAGCGCGCCGCCCAGCAGGGCGAACGAGGGCTGGAGCCCGAGCCCCGGCACCATCCCGAACCCCGCCCCCAGCGCGCCCGCGAGCGCGCCCGCGGTGTTCCACGCGTAGAGCCGGCCGGTGGTCTGCTGCGCGGCCCCGGGCGAGGGCAGCGCGACCCACGCCAGGAGCGGGAACGTCAGGCCCAGCAGCAACGTCACCGGCAGCATCACGGCCAGGCACAGCGCGAGCGAGGCGGCCTGGTGGGCGGCGAAGCTGACCGGCAGGCCCTTCATCAGCGCGAAGAACACGTCCGGCAGGCGCCCGATCACGGCCGCGCCCACGACCCCCGCGACACCGGTCGCGAGCAGTGCCCCGCCCAGCAGGCGCGCCGGCCGCCTGACCCGCTCGCGGACGCGCTCGTGCGCCAGCGTGCCGGCGGCCAGCCCGACGAGCACGGCGAGCAGCATCGTGTGGAACGCGTACACGGAGGAGCCGATCACCAGCGCGAACGAGCGCGTCCAGAGCACCTCGATCGCGAAGGTGAACGCGCCGGTCACGAAGGCCAGCGCGAAGGCGCCGCGCGCGGTCAGCGCGCCGGCGACGTCGCCGGCGATGGCCGTGGCCATGACGGCCTCGGCCTTCGCCGAGCGTGCGGCCGCCGGCGCGGCGTCGCGCGCCATCCGGCGGGCCGCCACCCCCGCCAGCAGGCTGCCGAGGGCGGCGACGGCCAGCGTCGCGGAGACGCCGAGCGCCGGCAGCAGCGCGAACGGCGCCAGCGCCACCCCCACCGCGCCGCCCACCGTGTTCGCGAGGTACAGGCGGCCGAAGCTCGCCCGCATCCCGCCGGCCTGGCGCGCCAGGAACGCGACCGCGAGCGGCACGGCCGCGCCCATCAGGACCGTGGTGGGCAGGAGCACGACCGCGGCCGCGCCCGCCTGCACCACCACGCCGGCCACGCCGCCGAGCCCGAACCGCGCGGCCGCCGCGGCATAGGCCAGCGGCAGCAGGCGCAGCAGGGGCACGGTCAGGAGCGCGGTCGCCCCGATCGCCATCTCCACGTGCGCGTAGGCGCGCAGCGGGTC
>DATBIZ010000584.1:0-5343 GCA_036556645.1 Vicinamibacteria bacterium
CGAGCGGCGCGAGGACATCCTGCCCCTGGCGGAGACGTTCCTCCAGCGCGACCGCGAGGGCAAGGGGCTGCGCGCGCGGCGCTTCCTGCCCGAGACCGCGGACGCGCTGCGCGGCTACCACTGGCCCGGCAACGTGCGCGAGCTGCGCTCGGTGGTGGAGCGGGCGGCGCTGGTCACCGAGGACGACGCGGTCGCGCCCGCGGCCCTGCCCGCGCAGGTGCGCGAGCAGCCCTCCACGCTGTGGGTCGGCCGCGAGCGGCGGCCGTCGCTGCGGGACGTGGAGCAGGCCTACATCCGGTACGTGCTCGAGCAGGTGCAGGGCTCGCAGACGCGGGCGGCGGCCGTGCTCGGCATCAGCCGCAAGGCGCTTTGGGAAAAGAGACGTCGGTACGGCATCCCTTGACGGGTCGCCGCTCAGGAAGAAGGGAACAGGACACGGTGGCATCCATGGACCAGAAGAAGATGAGGGCCTATCGCGAGAGGCTCGTCCAGAAGAAGAAGGAGATGCTCGAGGCCTACAGCAAGAACATGAGCTACGGCAAGGAGGCCGACGGCGAGGGCGCGCAGGACATCGCCGACAAGGCCGCGAACTCCTACACCAAGGAGTTCCTGTTCAGCCTCTCGAACTCGGAGAGGGACACGCTGCAGCTGGTGGACGAGGCGCTCTCCCGCATCGAGGCCGAGGAGTTCGGCGTCTGCGTGGTCTGCGAGGACGAGATGGACCGCAAGCGCCTGGAGGCGGTGCCCTGGGCCAAGCGCTGCATCTCGTGCCAGGAGAAGCAGGAGCAGGGCCTGCTTTGAGCTCCCTCCCGGCGGCGCCCGCGGCCGCCTGGCGCCTGGTGGACCCGGTGCTGGCGCTGGTGTTCCCTTCGCGCTGCCCGTCGTGCGCGGCGATGCTCCGCCACCCGAGCCGTGGCCCGCTCTGCGAGGAGTGCTGGGCCACGCTGCCGCGCCACCGCCGCCCGCTGTGCGCGTGCGGGCTGCCGCTGGCCGTGGACGACGCGCCGTCGTGCGGGCGGTGCCGCCGCGGCCTGAACCCGGCGGCGCGGGGCGCCAGCCTCGGCCCCTACGAGGGCAGCCTGCGCGCGGTGCTGCACGAGCTGAAGTACCGGGGGCGCCGCCGCGTGGCGGGCCGGCTGGCCGAGGAGATGCTGGCCTCGCCCGCGGTGCGGCGGCTGCTCGGCGCGGACGCGGTGCTGGTGCCGGTCCCGCTGCACCCCCGCCGGCGGCGCGAGCGCGGGTTCAACCAGTCGGAGCTGCTCGCCGCCGAGCTGGCGCGGCGCACCGGCCTGCGCGTGGCGCCGGGCGCGCTGGTCCGGCGCCGCGACACGTCTCCGCAGGCGGGCCTGACGGCGGCGGCGCGGCGTGCGAACGTGGAGGGAGCGTTCGCGGTGCGGCAGCGCGCCAAGGTCAGCGGCCGTCCCGTGGTGCTGGTGGACGACGTCTTCACCACGGGCGCCACCGCGCGCGGCTGCGCGCGCCTGTTGCGGGCGGCGGGAGCCGCCGACGTCCGCGTGCTGACGGTGGCGCGGGTCTGGTGAGGAGGCTGGGGTGAAGGGCAGAGGCTGGGCGGGCGCGGCGGGGAGGCTCCTCGTCGCGTCGGGCGTGCTGGGCGTCGTCGCGGCGGGGCCGGTCGAGGCCTGGGGCCCGGCCGTGCACCAGGAGGTCGCGTCGGAGGCGATCGACACGCTCCCGAAGGGGCTCAAGTCCTTCTACAAGGACCATCGGCTGGAGCTGCCCACGCTGGCGGTGGAGCCGGAGATCCCGGAAGAGGGACGCGAGCGCCGCTTCGCCGTGGACAAGCTGATGCCGTTCCCGTTCTGGGACGTCCCGCGCGACGAGGCGGCCCTCAAGGCCAAGTACCCCGAAGCCGGCGACATCGGGCGGCTGCCCTGGCTGATCGACGAGGGCTACGCGCGCCTGGTGGAGGCCTTCAAGTCCGGAGACAAGGTGCGGATCCTGACCGAGTCGGACAAGCTGGCCGGTCTGGTGGCCGACCTGCACAACCCGCTCGCCCTCACCGACAACGCGGACGGGCAGAAGACCGAGCAGCACGGGCTGTGGGTGCGCTTCGGCACGCGCCTGCCCGAGGCGATGGAGAAGCGGCTGAAGCTCTCCGCGGACGCCGCGCACCTGCTCGACGACCCGAAGGGGTACGTGCTCTCGATCGTCAACATGACCTACGTGTGGGCCGACAACGTGCTCTACAACGACGAGCTGGCGCGGCGCGGCAAGTCCGGCTACACGGAGATCTACTACGAGGCCGCCGAGCAGCGGCTCGGCCCGATCCTGCGCGAGCGGCTGAGCCAGGCCGCGGGTGACGTCGGCAGCTACTGGTACACGGCGTGGACCGCCGCGGGGCGCCCGGAGCTGAAATAGGCGCGGAAGAGGCCGGGCGCGCGCGTTTGGCGCCGCCGCGAGCGGCGGATATGATCGTGTCCCGCCACGAAGCGGCTCCGCGGAAAGAGGCGGCACTTCAGGGATCGAGGCCCTGGCACGTGGACAAGGGGGCGGTATCCCCTTCCGACGCTGAGCTCATCGAGCGCTGCCTGCGGAAGGACAACGCGGCCTGGGAAGCGCTCGTGGCGCGCTACCGCCGCAAGGTCTTCCACATCGCCTACAAGTTCACGGGGCGGCACGCGGAGGCCGAGGACCTGATGCAGGAGATCCTGCTGAAGGTGTTCAAGAGCCTCGACAAGTTCAACCAGGACGCCGATTTCTCCACCTGGCTCGGCTCGGTGGCGCGCAACTACTGCATCGACCACTACCGGGCGAGCAAGCGCGAGAAGGAGGTGCTGGTGGACGACCTCGTCGCGTTCGACCTGGCGGTGGCGACCTCGGGGGTGAACCCGCAACGCGCGCTGGAGGAGCGGGACCGGCGCAGCTTCCTGCTCCGCGGGCTCGACATGCTTCCGGAGAAGCTCCGCGAGGCGGTCGTCCTGCGCGACCTGCAGGGGCTCACGTACCAGGAGATGGCCGAGCGGTTGTCCCTGCCCGAAGGGACGGTGAAGAGCCGGATCAACCGCGGGCGCGAGGAGCTCTCGCGCCTGCTCCTGCGCGCGCAGCAGTCGGCGCGCCGGGAAGCCGCGCGCAGCCCGGGTCGGCTGGGCGCCCGGAGGTGACCCCCATGCAGCTGGCGTTGGACCTGAGCGGCGACGTCCGCATCGTGCGCGTCAAGGAGGCGAAGCTGACCTACCCCACACTCTCCTCGTTCTTCGGCGAGGTGCGGCAGCTCGTGGAGGACGGCGCCCGCAAGGTGGTCATCGATCTCGGCTCCGTCACCTACATCGACAGCGCCTCGATCGGCTGCCTGATGGACATCCGCCGCCTGCTTCAGGACAAGGGCGGGGCGCTGCGCCTCAGCGGCCTGCAGCCGCGCGTGGAGACCATGGTCTCCATGACCGGCGTGAACAAGATCATCGAGATCCACCGCGAAGAGGCGGCGGCGGTGGCCGCCTTCAGCTCCCTGCGCAAGGGCAAGGGCGATGCGTAGGGTCCGCCTGACGACCGGCTTCGAGCTGCCGCTCGACGGCGACATCCTGGGCGTGCTCGAGGCGCTCTACCGCGAGGTGACGCTCAAGCACGCGCTGCAGGTGTCGTTCGAGGACATGATGAAGGAGATCCAGGGCCTGGTGGACCAGATGAGCGACGAGGACCGCCGCGCCTACCTGGTGGAGAGCCTGTTCCTGAACTCGGTCACCTACGAGAACGAGATGCTCGACGCCTATATGCGCAAGCTGACCGGCAAGAAGAGGGGGCGCGGCCGCGCCGCCGGGCGCCCCGGGCTATGACCGCGCTGGCCCTGGCCGCCGTGCTGCTGGCGGCAGCCCCGGACGCGGCGCCCGCGCGCGCGCCGAAGATCGCGGTGGAGCCCTCCTCGTTCGACTTCGGCCAGCTGCGCCCCGGCCGGCGGGTGCAGCGGCAGTTCCTGGTGAAGAACTTCGGCTCCGCCGACCTCGAGATCTCCGGGGTCTCCACCACCTGCGGCTGCACGGCGGCGCTGCTCGACCGCAAGAGGGTCAGGCCCGGCCGCTCGGCCACCCTGCGCGTCACCTTCGACACCCGCGACGAGCGCGGCAAGGTCAGCCGCAGCGTGCTGCTGGAATCCAACGATCCGGCGAAGCCGAAGCTCGAGCTGAAGCTCGAAGCGACGGTCGTCCCCCCGACCACGAACTGACGGCTTTCCGCTTCGACGACGTCTAGCTCGGCTCGGGGGCCAGGGCCGGCGACGGCAGGTCGAGGACCGGCAGCGCGGGGTGGGCGACCAGCGTCCACGCGTCCGTCATCTCGCGGAGCTTCAACGCCAGGGCGGCGTGCAGCGCGTGGCCGGCCTTGTGCGCCTCGACGTGGCCGACCAGCGGATGGCCCAGCAGCGACAGGTCGCCGATGGCGTCGAGCACCTTGTGGCGGACGAACTCGTCCTCGAAGCGCAGCTTGTTGTTGAGGACGCCCGTCTCTCCGATCACCACCGCGTTCTCCAGGCTTCCGCCCAGGGCCAGGCCGCTCTTGCGCAGCGTCTCGACGTCGCGCAGGAAGCCGAAGGTCCGCGCGGGGGCGATCCGCTCCACGAAGGCCTCGCTGGTCACCCGCATCGAGACCGCCTGGTGGCGGAGCAGCGGGTGGTCGAACCCGATCGCGTAGCTGACGTGGAAGTGGTCGGCGGGGGAGACGCGGATCCACTTGCTGCCGCGCACCACCTCCACCGGGCGCAGCACCTTCAGATGGCGCCGGGTCAGCGGCAGCGGGCGCAGGCCCGCTTCGTGGATCAGGATCACGAACGGCGCGGCGCTGCCGTCGAGGACCGGCACCTCCGGCCCGTCCACCTCCACGAGCGCGTCGTCCACGCCGAGCGCGAACAGCGCCGACAGCAGGTGCTCGACGGTGTCCACGCACACGCCGTCCCGGACCAGCCGCGTGGCGTGGTCGAGCCCGCCGAGGTTCTCCAGCGTGGCGGGGATCTCGACCCCGACGTCCGACCGGCGGAAGCGGATCCCGTGCTCGGCGGGCGCCGGCTTGAGCTCGAGCCGCACGGGCTTGCCCGAGTGCAGCCCGATGCCGGTACAGCCGACGGACCGCCTCAGCGTCCTGCGGTAACTCATGAAAACGCTGCGCGCGGGACTGCAATCGCGGTACCAGCCGACCGCGTCCGGTAAGTGCCGTTGAAACAAGCGTGCGCCGCGGTCGAGGGGCACGCCCGTGGACCGCCAGCCACAGGCTGCCGCGCCACGCGTGTGGCCATCGCGCCACACCCGCCGCTCGTCCGCGTCAGAATCCGGTCTGCCCCGCGCGCTCGTGCGCGCGCCACGCACCCCGGTCGAGGATCGCGCGGATCTCCTCGACCAC
>DATBIZ010000585.1:0-4869 GCA_036556645.1 Vicinamibacteria bacterium
CCGCAGGGTCGGGGTGGCGCCGCGCGCCGTGGGGCCCGAACACGTGGAGACGATCCTCCACGAGCTGAGCCACGGCGTGCGCGCCTTCTGCGCGCCCGAGAGCCTCGGGCAGATGATGGTCGAGCTGGCCGCGCTGGCCGCCGAGCACCAGTAGGACTGCGACGTCTCCGGGGCGAGCGTGCCTCGCTACAGGATCCTAGTCCGGCCGGGCGGCCGGCCGCAGGCTCTCCCTCGCGAAGGCGGCGAGGATGTCGCGCTTGGACACGGTGCCGGAGAGAGCGCGCGACTCGCGGTCCGCGACCACGGGAAGCCGCTCGCACTCCTGCCGCGCGAAGCGCTCGAGCACGCGACCCAGCGCCTCGTCGGGCACGGTCATCTCGAAGTCGCGATGGGCGAGATCGCGTGCGTGCAGCGCAAGCGGCCCGCCCGCGCGCAGCTCGCGGTTGAGGTCGTGCAGGTTCACCGCGCCCACGAAGCGGCCGTCCTCGACGACGTACAGGTGGTTGCGCCGCGCCGCCATGAAGCGGTCGAGCAGCTCGGCCAGGGACAGGTCCGGCGGCACGGTCACCTGGTCCTGGCGCATCACCTCGCGCACGCGCAGAGCGCTCGCGCCGTCGGCCTCGGGCTCCGCGGCCTCCGCCTGCCGGCGCAGGGCTTCCGTGTACACGGAATCGCGGCTGATGCGGGTGGCGAGCAGGGTCGAGGCGGCGCTGGCCACCAGCAGCGGCACGACCAGGTTGTAGTCGAGCGTCATCTCGAAGACCATCAGCACCGAGGTCAGCGGTGCGTGCGTGGTGCCGGCGAGCAGCGCGCCCATGCCGACCAGGGCGTAGGCGGCGGGCGCGGCGCTCGTCCCCGGGAACACCGCGTGCACGCCGTAGCCGAACGCGTAGCCGAGCATGGCCCCGATGAACAGCGTCGGCGTGAACACGCCGCCGACCGCGCCCGAGCCCACCATCAGCGGCGTGACCACCAGCCGCAGCGCCATCAGCGCGACCACGCGCGGCCACAGCCATTCCTGGGCAAAGAGGTCCGCGATCGACTCGCGCCCGTTGCCGACCAGCTCCGGGTAGCCCGTGACGGCCAGGCCGAGCACGAGCGCGGCCAGGGCCATGGCCACGGGGCGCGGCAGCGCCGCCCTCCGGAACAGCGCCGAGGAGGAGCGCAGCGCGAGCAGGAAGGCCGAGGCGACGCCGCCCCCCAGCAGTCCCAGCGCGGTGTAGGGCACGATCTCCCACCCTCCGGCCATGGCCAGCGAGGGCACGGCGAAGACCGGCGCGTCGCCGAAGACGGTGCGGGTGAGCAGCGTGGCCACCGCCGAGGTGAAGACCAGCGGGGCGAACACGTCGATGGCGAAGGTGCCGAAGATGATCTCCATGGTGAACAGCGCCGAGCCGACCGGGGTGTTGTAGGCGCAGGCCAGCCCCGCCGCCACGCCGCAGCCCGTCAGCACGCGCAGGCGGCGCGCGGAGACCCGCCGCGCCTGGCCGAGCAGCGAGGCCACGGTGGCCGAGAGGAGCACGATCGGCCCCTCGCGCCCCACCGCGCCGCCCGAGGCGACGGTGACCAGCGAGGAGCAGGCCCGGGTCAGCGCCGGGCGCAGGTGGAGGAGGCCGTCGCGCAGCACGACCGCCTCCAGGATGTCCCAGCCGCGCGCGCCGGACCACCGCTCGCCGATCGCGAGCACGCCGGCGGCGAGCAGGGCGCCGGCCACGGGGATGCCGATCCGCCACTCGAGCGGCGCGCGCGCGACCGCGCGCACCAGGTTCTCGCCCTCGCCCCAGACGAGCTGGGGCAGCCCGGTGGCCGCCGCGCGCAGGCCGAGCGCGGCGCCGCCCGACACCAGGCCGATCACCAGGGCCCAGCCCAGCAGCCGGACCTGGTCGGCCGGCTCGCTCGGCCAGGCCCGGCCGCTCATCGCGGGGCGGGCGGGGGTGCGGGCGCGGACGGCAGCCGGTAGGCGTCGCGGGACGGCTTGAGCGGGCGGAGCAGCCAATACGGCCGCCGCGTGCCGTCGGGCGACACGCGCGCGGCGGGCCGCGCGAGGGTGAGCCATTCGCGGTAGGCCTCCGCCGACCGCGCGGTGTCCACCACCACGTCGCCGTAGCGGTCCCCCGGCTCGGCCTTCCGCACGCGGACCGCCTGGTGCCAGCAGTGCATCCCGGACACGGGATCGGGCTGCACCGCGAACGCGAGGTTCTGGTGCACGCCCGCGTCGCTCCACCAGATCCGCGAGGTGTCGGGATCGGCCGTGGCGAGGGGCTCCACGCCCCGGCGCCGGCGGAGGCGCCAGCCCGAGCCGGCGTGCTCGAGGTCCACGGTCGCCATGAGCTGGCGCTGGCCCTCCTCGCCGGTCTTCC
Source organism: Vicinamibacteria bacterium (assembly GCA_036556645.1). Taxonomy (GTDB): domain Bacteria; phylum Acidobacteriota; class Vicinamibacteria; order Fen-336; family Fen-336; genus DATKEG01. The sequence goes on from DATBIZ010000585.1 coordinate 2,361, forward strand.
AGCGGCCCATGTGGTGGCTGCAGGCCACCACGCCGGGCCGGATGCCCTCGGTGACCCACGCCTTGACGACGAAGTGGCCGATGCGCGTCTGCACGCGCACGAGGTCGCCGGTGCGCACGCCGAGGCGCTCCGCGTCGCCGGTGTGGATCCAGAGCGGGTTCGTGTGCGCGATCTCGTCGAGCCACTTCGCGTTGGCGCTGCGCGTGTGGATCTGGACGGGCAGGCGGAACGTCGGGATCAGCGGCATCTCGTCCGGCGCCAGCCGGTCGGGGTGCACGTGGCTCCTGATATACGTCGGGAGCGCGTACTCCGGCCAGCCCCAGTCCACGAGCGTCCGGGAGTAGAACTCGAGCTTTCCGCTCGGGGTCGGGAACCCGCGCAGGACATGGCCGTCCACCTCGACGCCGACGGCGCGCCGGCCGTCCGCGTCGGGATCGGGCGTCGGCACCGGCACCACGTTGGCGGCGGCCGGGCGTGGCGCGCGCGTGAACACCCGGCCGGAGGGAGCCCGGGCCACGTCCTGCATCTCCGCGGGCGGCACCTCTTCCTCGAAGGGGCGGCCGGTCTTCCGCGCGACCTCGAACGCGCCGTACCGGCGCATGTAGTCGAGCGGCGCCTGTCCCGCGGCCGCGGCGCGCGCGGGCAGCCCCGGCACCGCGTGCTCGAAGATCCAGCGGTAGTACTCGTCCACGGTCAGCTTGCGGCCCGGATGCGCCTGCGACTCGAAGTACTTCCGGATCCCCAGCGCGCCGTCGGGGTCGATGCGCCAGCTCAGCTCGATCCAGAACTCGTTCTCCTCCCACACCTCGCCGGGGTTCACGCCGCGCGAGTCGGCCACGGTATGGCCGAGCCGCTCGCGCGCGGCCCTCAGCACGGGCTGGCGGAAGCCGAGCCACTGCGCGTCGTGCGTCTCGTAGGAGTGCAGGTCGTGCCGCTCGCTGCCGAGCCCCATCGGCAGCACGTAGTCGGCGAAATACGCCGTCTCGTTCCAGGTCGGGGTGAGCGCCACGTGCAGGCCCACCTTCGACGCGTCGCCCAGCGCCTCGATCCAGCTGAACCCGTCGGGGTTGGTCCAGACGGGGTTGTAGACGCGGCTGAAGTAGACGGCGAGCCGCCCGCGCCCTTCGCGCAGCAGGTGCGGGAGCAGGAACGACATCTCGTTCATCGAGAGCGGGAACTCGGCCGGCCAGGACAGGTCGTTCCAGGTCGTGGGGTGCGGGGGCACGTACATCGGACGCGGCACGAACTTGTTCCAGGCGTTCGGGTACGTGCCGCCCTCGGTGGCCACCGCGCCGAGCAGCGCGTTCAAGAGGAAGAGCGTGCGCGAGACCTGCCAGCCGCCCAGGTTGCCCGCGGCCGCGCTGCGCCAGTTGTGCGTGCTGAGCCGGGTGCCCGCCGCGGCCACGACGCCGGCGATCTCCCGGAGCGCGGCGGCGTCCACCCCCGACTCCGCGGCGGCGAACTCGAAGGTGTATGCGGCGTAGACCTCGCGCAGGGCCGCCTCGAAGTTCTCGAACGTCGGCGCGAGGCCCGGCCGCTCGGCCTGCAGGTACTCCGTCCAGTTCCACCAGCGGCGCACGAACTCGCGGTCGTAGAGCCGCTCCTGGATCAGGTGGTTCGCGATCGCGAGCAGGATGGCGGCCTCGCTGCCGGGCCAGGGCGCGATCCAGTGGTCGGCGTGGGTGGCGGTGTTCGACAGGCGGACGTCGAACACGATCAGCTTCGCGCCCTTCTCCTTGCCGTCCATCACCCGCTGCGCGTGCGGGTTGAAGTAGTGGCCCGACTCCAGGTGGGCGCTGATCAGCAGGATCACCTTCGCGTTCTCGTGGTCGGGGCTCGGGCGGTCGTAGCCCATCCAGTAGTGGTAGCCCGCGCGGCCGCCGGAGGAGCAGATGTTCGTGTGCGAGTTGTGCCCGTCCACGCCCCAGGCCGCCAGCACGCGCTCGGTGTAGCCGTCCTCGCCGGGGCGGCCGACGTGGTACATCACCTCGTTCGGCCGGCCCTCCACGATGGCGGCGCGGACCTGCGCCGCGATGTCGTCGAGCGCCTCGTCCCAGCTCACGCGCTGCCAGCGGTTCTCGCCGCGCTTCCCGGCGCGCCGCAGCGGGTGCAGGATGCGGAAGGGGTCCTGGACCTGGTTCAGCGTGGCCGGCCCCTTCGCACAGTTCCGCCCGCGCGAGCCGGGGTGCTCCGGGTTCCCCTCGAACTTGCGGACCTCGAGCGTCTCGCGGTCCACGTAGGCGAGCAGGCCGCACGCCGACTCGCAGTTGAAGCAGGTGGTCGGGACGAGCAGGTAGCGGCGCGGCACGCGCCGCGGCCACGCACGCGAGTCCAGCTCCAGCCAGTCGTCCCAGCGCTCGCGCGGCGGGAAGGAGGCCAGGTGCGTGCGGCTGGGTCCCCGGTACTCGGTCAACGCAACCTCCTAGGCCAAGGGGACGGCCTGCGCGGCCTGCACGTGGGCGTGCTCGTAGGCCAGCAGGCCGGCCAGCGCGGCCAGCGCGGCCGGGGC
>DATBIZ010000586.1:0-4369 GCA_036556645.1 Vicinamibacteria bacterium
CGGCCGGCCCCCGCGCCGATTGCCGATGCGCCAGTCCTGCCGGAGGCGCCACGCCCGCGCCGCCCGATGCCGCCGCGCGAGCCGGCCCGCGCGGCACGTCCGCCGGCGCGGGCGCGTGGCGGCACCACCAGGGTCGTGGCGATCGCGGCCGCCGGGCTCGCGGTCGTCGCGGTCGCGGCGTTCGTGCTCAGCGGCCTGCTCGGCGCGCCGTCGATCCGCGGCATCGATCCCGGCCGCGTGCGCGTCGGCGACGCGATCACGATCACCGGCCGCAACTTCGCCTCGGACGCGGGCCGGAACCTCGTCCACTTCGAAGGCACGCGCCCGGGCCGCGTGCTGCAGGCGTCGTCGGGGCGCCTGCAGGTCGAGGTGCCGGAGATCCCGGCCGCGCCCGGCCGTCCCAACCGCGTCCCGGTGACCGTGACCGTGAACGGCCGGCGCTCGGACCCGATGGACATCGCGGTCTACCTGGCGCCTCGCGTGCACGGGCTGGCGCCGAGCGTCGCGATGCCGGGGGAGGAGGTCGTGCTCGCCGGCACGGGCTGGAGCACCGGCGCGACCGTCGCGTTCGGCGGCCGGCCGGCCGAAGTGCTGGAGACCACCGCGACCGCGATCCGGGTGCGCGTCCCCGAGCTCGAGGGGCCGCCGGGCACGTCGGCCCCGGTCGTGGTGACGATGGCGGGCGAGACCTCGAACCCGGCGCCGTTCCTGCTCGGCCACCTGCCGCTGCTGCTGTCGCTGGAGCCGCGGGCCGCCGCGCCCGGCGACGTGATCGTGATGTCCGGGCGCGGGTTCCAGACGCACGCGCCGAGCAACGACGTGCGCGTGGGCGGCACGCGGGCGCTGGTCGTCGCGGCGAACGACGCCGAGATCCGCGTGCTGGTGCCCTGGGTGCCGCCGGGGTCCGAGGTGCCGGTGGACGTCAAGGTGCCCGGGTCCGACTTCGTCGGCCAGGCGACGCTCGCGATCAACCCCGCCGCGGACCCGGCCGAGTTCCGCTTCACGGCCGAGCCGTTCGCGGACCAGCCCGATCACGACCACGCGGTGCTCTCCACGGCGATCGGCCCGGCGTTCGTGGTCTCCGCGGCCGGCGGCCGCACCGCCGCCGTGCGCGCCGCCGAGGCCGTGCGCCGGCTGAACGACGCCGCCGCCGCGCTCAAGGCCAGCCTGGCGCAGGACGTGGAGATGCGCGGCCTCGACGTCGGCAGCCCGGCGCTCGTGCTCACCGGCACCGGCGAGACGCTGCTGGACATCACCGACGAGGACGCGGCCGCCTACCGCGAGGACTGGACCAACCTGCGCGGACGGGGCGGCGCCGTCACGCGCGCGCGGCTGGCCGTGTGGTGGGGCGCGGTCGCGCGCGACCTGGTGCGGCTGCTCGTGCGCTGGGAGGCGCCGCAGCACGCGGCCGCGCTCGCGGCCGAGGGCCGCGTCCTCGGCGAGCTGCACGCGGCCGCGCGCAAGACCAACCGTCTCGGCATCCCGCGCGCGGTGGTGGACCGCGCCGCGCCCGCCCTGCGCAACGGGATGCGGACCATGGCGCTGCGGGTGCCGGCGGCCGTGGTGGCGCCGGTGGACGCCGGGCCCGCCGGAGCCCGGCCCACGCCCGCGGTCGAGGCGCCGGCCGCGGGCACCGCGGGCCAGCTCGAAGGCGACTGGACCGGCCGCGAGAGCGAGGGCGGGGAGCCGCGGCACGTGAACGTGACCTTCACGCGGGACGGGGGGAGCCTCAGCTACCAGCGCGCGCTCTCGCTCACCCTGCCCCTGATGGGCGTCGAGATCGACCGGCGCGGCAACGTGCGCTACAGCATGCAGACCGCGCGCGGCGCGCGGTACTACGCCGGCCGGTGGGACGGCGAGAAGATCGAGGGCCGGATCTTCTCCGACCCCGAGCGGCAGGACGCGATCGGCACGTTCACGCTCGAGCGCGTCCGCTGATCTTCCCGCCGCGCCCGTCCGCGGCGCCGCGGGATGTCACAATGAGCCGATGCGCGCCGCGGCCCTCGTGCTCGTCCTCCTCTCGCTGCTCGCGCCCGGCTGCTCGCGCGAGCCGTCCACCGAGGCGCAGGGCGCGTCGCCACCCGCTCCCGCGCCCACGCCCGACGACTCGGCGTTCGTGGCCGCGGTGGATGCCCTGGCCAGCGACGCCCTCGCCCGCGGCCGCATGGCCGGGCTCTCGATCGCGGTCTACCGCGGGGAACGGCCGGTGCTGGCCAAGGGCTACGGCTTCGCCGACAAGGAGGCGGGGATCCTGGCCGGCCCGGAGACGTCGTACCCGGTCGCCTCGGTCAGCAAGATCTTCACCGCCGCCGGGATCCTCCGGCTCGCCGACCAGGGCCGGCTGCGCCTCGACGACACGCTGCACGCGTTCTTCCCGAACGCGCGTCCGGCGATCGGCCGGCTCACGCTGCGCCAGCTCCTCAGCCACACGTCCGGCCTGACGCGCGGCGGCCCGGCGCCCAAGGCGGCCGCCGAGAGCACGCTGCGGCGGGGCGGCACCGCGCGCCCGGCCGGGCGGGACTGGGACTACAGCAACTACAACTTCTCGCTGCTCGGCCTGGTGATCGAGAAGGTCTCGGGGCGCGCCTATGCCGACTACGTTCGGGACGAGCTGGCGGCGCCGCTCGGGCTGCGGAGCACCGGCTACTGCGAGGACGGCACCGCCGTGCCCGGCCGCGGGCGCGACTACGAGGCCGGCCCGTACGGGCCGCAGCCGACGCCCTACTGGACCTCGCCGCGCTTCTTCGCCGCCGGCGGGCTCTGCGCGAGCGTCGTGGACCTCGTGCGCTGGCAGCGCGCGCTCGACCAGGGCCACGTGGTGAGCGCGGCCTCCGCGGAGGCGATGAAGACCCCGTCGCGGATCGCCGATGGCCATGACGTGGACTACGGCCTGGGCCTGCGCCTGGGCTGGACCGCGGGCCGGCGCAAGGTCGGCCACACCGGCGGCGGCCGCAGCAACAAGGCCGTGCTCGCGCGCTACCCGGACGAGGACGTGACGATCTCGGTGCTGCTCAACACGGAGCGGACGGGAGCCGAGGTGGTGGCCACCGACCTCGAGGCGGAGATCGGACGGCTGTTCTGGAGCGCGCCCGCGACCACGGGCAGCGTGCCCCTCGCACCCCAGGATCTCGCGCGCTACACCGGCCAGTACCGTGACGGCCAGCGGCTGATGAGGATCGTGGCCGCGGAGGGCGCGCTGAAGCTGCGCGTGGGCCCGCGGGCGCGCGATACGTCGCCGCTGCTCGCGCAGGGCGGCGACGTGTTCGTGGACGGCGAGGAGCCCTCGCTGCACCTGCGCTTCCGGATGAGCGCCGACCGCGCGCGCGGATACGCGCGCTACCACAACGGCTGGTTCGTGGGCGTCGGGGTGCGGACGTCGGACCTGCCCGCCTCCGCCGCGCGCCCGCGTGCCGCGCCGCGACGCCGCCCCGCGCGGCGGCCGGCGGCGGCGCCGGCTCCCTAGTCCAGCTCGTCGAAGGAGCGGATCACGCGGTGGCCGTCCGGCGGAGCCGGCGCGCCCTCGCGCACGCAGAGCGCGGTGCGCAGGCCGGCCGCGCGCGCGGCGTCCACCTCCGCGCCCACGTCCGAGACGAACCGCACGTCGGCGGGCACGCGGCCGATCGCCGCGGCGATGCGACCGTACGTCGGCGCCTCCTGCTTCGGCCCGGTGGTGGTGTCGAAGTAGCCGGAGATCAGCGGCGTGAGGTCCCCGTGGGCGGTGTGGCCGAAGAGCAGCCGCTGGGCGAGCACGCTGCCCGAGGAGAAGATCCACGGGCCCGCGCCGCGCGCGTGCCACCTCCGGAACGCGGGCGGCACGTCGTCGTACACCCGCGCGCGGAGCTCGCCGGCCTGGAATCCCTCTTCCCAGATCCGGCCCTGGATCGCCTTCAGCGCGGTGGATTTCCGGTCGCGGTCCATCAGCCAGCGCAGGTAGGCGACGGCGGGGCCCGCCGTCGGATCGGACTCGTCCCAGCGCGGCGGAGGGTCGGGTGCGCCGCGCGCCTCGGCGGCGTGCTCGGCGCGCAGGGCCTGGAGGTCCGCGCGCAGCGCGGCGTCCGCGGCTCGCCGCGCCAGGAAGCCCTCGAGCCCTTGCCGCGCGTAGGCGAAGAGCACGTCGTAGACGAACGACACCGGCGTGGTGGTGCCTTCGATGTCCACCACGAAGGCCGCGCTCGCCGCCGCGCCGCTCAGCGGGGCAGGTACGCCGGGCCCAGGCACACCGGCTCGAAGCCCCGGTCCACGCCGCTCTCCGTGTAGTGCGGCGTCCAGCCGGACGCGTCCTGGAACAGGCGGATCGCGCGGATGTCGCGCTCGGCGCACAGGTCGAACCAGTGGTGCGTCCCGCGCGGCACCCGGATCAGGTCCCCCG
>DATBIZ010000587.1:0-4799 GCA_036556645.1 Vicinamibacteria bacterium
CCGTCCGTGGCGCCCGCGCGCAGCCGCAGGTACAGCGCGGCCGCGTGCATCACGTTCAGGAGCTGCCGCTTGTACTCGTGGATGCGCTTGACCTGGCAGTCGTAGAGCGTCTCCGGGTCGAGGTCGAGCCCGAACTGCTTCTTCGCGCGGTCGGCGAGCACGACCTTGTTCACGCGCTTGACCGCGGCCCACTCCTCGCGGAAGGCCGCGTCCTCGCCCAGCGGCGCCAGGCGGCGCAGCTCCTCGAGGTCGGTCGTCCACCCGTCGCCCACCGCTTCGCTGATCAGCCCCGCCAGGCCGGGGTTGCACTGCAGCAGCCAGCGCCGCGGGGTGATGCCGTTGGTCTTGTTGTTGATGCGCCCGGGCAGCACGCGGTCCAGGTCGGCGAAGGTCGTCTCGCGCAGGATGCGCGTGTGCAGGGCGGCCACGCCGTTGACCGAGTGGCTGCCCGCGAAGGCGAGGTGCGCCATGCGCACGCTCGCGCCCTGGTCGAGGATGGCCACCCGCCGCACCAGGTCCTCGTCCGTGCCGGGCAGCGCCCGCACCGCGACCCGCAGCCGCCGGTCGATCTCCTCGACGATCTGGAAGTGGCGGGGCAGCAGGCGGTGCAGCAGGTCGCCCGACCACCGCTCCAGCGCCTCCGGCAGCACGGTGTGGTTCGTGTAGCCGAACACGCGCTGGGCGAGGTCCCAGGCCTCGTCCCAGCCCACGCGGTGCTCGTCCACCAGGATGCGCATCAGCTCCGGGATCGCCAGGGTGGGATGGGTGTCGTTGAGCTGGATCTGCACCTTGTCCGGCAGCTCCAGGAAGCGGCGCGCGCCGCGCTTGAGGAAGCGGCGCAGCACGTCCTGCAGGGTGGCGGAGACGAAGAAGTACTGCTGCTTCAGCCGCAGCTCCTTGCCCGCGTAGTTGTCGTCCGGCGGGTAGAGCACCTTGGCGATGTTCTCGCTCTGGGTCTTGTCCTCGACCGCGCGCACGTATTCGCCGGCGTTGAAGCTCTCCAGGTCGAACTCGCGGCTCGACTTCGCGCCCCAGAGCCGCAGCGTGTTCACGGTGTCGTTGCGGAAGCCGGCGATCGGCGTGTCGTAGGCCATCGCCCACACGTCCTGGGTGTCCACCCAGCGCGCGCGGAGGAGGCCGTCCTCGAGGTAGTGCTCGGCGCGGCCGTAGAAGCGCACGGGGAAGAGCGCGTCCGGCCGCGGGATCTCCCAGGGGTTGCCGTAGCGCAGCCAGTTGTCCGGGAACTCGACCTGCGCGCCGTCCACGATCCGCTGCTGGAAGATCCCGTACTCGTAGCGGATCCCGTAGCCGTAGAACGGCAGCCCGAGGGTGGCCGCGGAGTCCATGATGCAGGCGGCCAGCCGCCCCAGGCCGCCGTTGCCCAGGCCGGCGTCCCACTCCTGCTCCTGCAGCGTCTCCAGGTCGCAGCCCAGGCGCCGCAGCGCGGCGATGTGCTCGTCGCGCGCGCCCAGGTTCACGATGTTGTTCATCAGGGCCCGGCCGAGCAGGAACTCGAGCGAGAGGTAGTACACGCGCCGCGCGTCCGCGTGGTAATACGCGCTCTGCGTGCGGAACCAGCGCTCCATCAGCCGGTCCCGCACGGAGTGGGCCAGCGCCTTGTAGACGTCGAAGTCGGTGGCGGTGTGCTCGTCCTTCGCCACCGTGTACATCATGTGGTGCGCGAAGGTGTCCACGATGCCGTCCTCGTCGAGCCGTCCGGGCGGCGGTTGCGGGATGCGCGGCTTGCGGGGGCTCAAGGCAGTCGCATGTTAGCGTCCGGCCCGCCCGCGCGCGAGGCCGCCCACCGGTCAACCGACCGTCTTCTGGACGGCGCGCGCGCTGGCCGCGATCACCACCGCCGAGATGACGACCAGCGCGAGCTCATGCTTCGTCCTCCTGCGGCGCCGTCTCGGCGGGATCACCGGGGCCGTCGGCCCCCGCACCGCGATGCTCCTCGCGCTCCCCACCGAGTCCCGCGGCGCGCCCGCCCGCACGCGGCGCGCGAGGCCGCCCGCTCGGCCGCTCCACGAGCGCCGCCTTCTGCAGCCGGCCGTCGAGCCGCGTCGCGAACTGCTGCAGCGCGGCCGGGTCCAGCGCCTGGAGCGCGGCCAGCTCGACCGCGCTCAGCTCCAGGCCGATCTCCGTCAGCTCACCCAGGACCTCCGAGGGCGCCTGGCGGAACCGGGCGCGCAGCGCCTCGTCCGTCGCCAGGCGTCCCACCACGATCTCGACCGCGCGCTGCGTCATCCGTTGTCCTCCGGCGCGGTCCTCTTCCACGGCGTGTGCCAGCGGCCGCGCGCGTGGAGCGGGCACCGGCAAGTGATTGAGGAGCCCGTCCTTGGGCCGGCGCCTGGCGTCCGGACTCCGGCGGGCGTGCCGGGCGAGTGGTGGCTGTGCACCGCCAATTCTGGCGGCGGCCGCCGCGCCGCTCGCCGCCTACGACTCGAGGCCGTGCTTGTCGATGCGCGACCGGAGCTGGGCGCGCGTGAGACCGAGCAGGCGCGCGGCCTTCGACTTGTTCTGGCCGGCGCGTGCCAGGGCGTCCCGGATCATCTCGCGCTCGGTCTCCTGGAGCGTGGCCGTCGCCTTCGCCTGCGGCGCCGCCGGAGCGGCGGCCGGCGTCGTGGGCTTCACCGCGGATGCGACGCCGAAGGGCAGGTGCTCGCTGCTGATGAGCCCGCCCTCGCACAGGATCACGGCGCGTTCGAGCGCGTTGTGCAGCTCGCGCACGTTGCCGGGCCAGGCGTGGGCGACGAGCCTCTCCCGTGCCTCGGCGGACACGCCGGCCGCCGGGCGGCCGATGGTGGCCCCGATCTCCTCCAGGAACGCGTCGGCGAGCACCAGCACGTCCTCCGGCCGCTCGCGCAGCGGCGGCAGCGGGATCTCGAACACCGCCAGGCGGTAGTACAGGTCCTCGCGGAAGGTGCCGCGGGCGATGCCCGCTTCGAGGTCGCGGTTGGTGGCGGCGAGCACCCGGATGTCGGCCTTCAGCGTGCGCGTGCCGCCCACGCGCTGGTACTCGCGCTCCTGCAGCACGCGGAGGAGCTTGGCCTGCACGGCCGGGCTCATCTCGCCCACCTCGTCGAGGAAGAGCACGCCGCCCGCGGCCTGCTCCAGGCGGCCCGGCCGCGAGGCCATCGCCCCGGTGAAGGCGCCCTTCTCGTGGCCGAACAGCTCGGCCTCCAGGAGCGTGTCGGGCAGCGCCGCGCAGTTGAGCGCGACGAACGGGCCGTCCTTGCGCGCCGAGCCGCGGTGGATGAACCGCGCCAGCACCTCCTTGCCCGTGCCGGACTCGCCGGTGATCAGCACGGTGGTGTCGGCCTGCGCGACCTTGGTGGCCTGCGCGAGCACGTCGCGCCACTTGCGCGAGCGGCCGAGCGCGCGGTGCCGCGTGAGCTGCTCCAGCTCCTCCACCAGGGCCTGGACCCGCTCCTCCAGTCGCGTGGCGCGGTCCTGGGCGTGGGCGGCCCGGCGGGATTCCTCGGCCAGCTTCTGGTGCGCGAGGGCGAGGGCCACGTGCTCGGCGATCCGCATGGCGAACTCGCCGTCCTCGTCGTCGAAGGCGTCCGCCTGGCGCGCGCTGAACTCGAGGCCCCCGATCGCCTCGCCCTTCAAGCGCACGGTGGCGCGCAGGGAGGACCGCACGCCCAGCTCGGTATAGACCAGGGTCCAGAAGTCGTCCAGCTCCAGGTCGTGCACCGAGACGGGCAGGGGAGGCCGGTTCACCAGGTGCATCCGGACGCGGTTGCCGCCGAGCGGCTCGTACTCGCGGGCCAGGGAGTAGTCCCAGTTGACGGTGTGGAGCAGCGACGGCTGCAGCGGGAACTCGGGAATGTCGTCCAGGTCCAGGCCGTCGTCGCCCCACTTGGCGTGGATGCGGACCCTCCGACGGTCGTCGGTGAGCAGGCCCAGGGTGAGGTAGTCGTGGGGGATGATCTGCTGGGCGATCTGCGCCACCTGGTCGAACACCGCGCGCACGTCGAGCGTCCCGGTCAAGGTGGGGATCAGGCGCTCCAGCGCGTCGCGCCGCCGGCGCCGCTCGCGCCGGCGCGCCGCCAGCTTCTCGTGGGCCAGCGCGAGGGCCACCATGTCCGCGACCACCTCCAGCGCGCGCCCGTGGGCTTCGGTGAAGCGGCCCGGCGTGGTCGAGGTCAGGATCAGCGATCCGGCGCGCCCCTGGCCGCGGCCGAGAGGCAACCGCATCGCGGACCGGTACCCGCGCGCGAGCACGTCGCGGTCCACCCCGAAGGCCGGGTCGAGCTCGCGCGGCGCGTCGTGGATCAGCACCAGGTAGTCGTCGGCATCCGGCCACAGCCGCGGCGAGAACGCGCGGCGGTCGAAGAACCGGTCCACCAGGGTCGCGGCGGCGGGGACGCCCGTCGCCGCCAGCGCCCGGACGCGGCCGTCCGGCTGCAGGCGCGACACGCCCATCCCGTCGAACGGCACCACCGTGCGGCACGCCTCGGCCACGCGGTCCCACACGTCCTTCAGCTCGAGCGAGTCCGCGATCGCCCGCGCCACCGCGCACAGCGCCGCCTGCAGGCTGTCGGGGCCGGACGGGGACGGCGCCGCCATGGTCAGTCCTCCCCGGGGATCGCGTGCTTCTGGACACGCGAGCGGAGCTGCGCGCGGGTGAGGCCCAGCAGGCGCGCGGCCTTCGACTTGTTGTGGCCGGTCCGCGCGAGCGCCTGCAGGATCATCTCGCGCTCGGCCGCGTCGAGCGTGGAGGGGACGGGCGCGGTCGCCGCGGTCGCCGCCGCGCGCGGCGCGCGCGCGGCCACCAGCAGCCCCGGCGGCAG
>DATBIZ010000588.1:0-6839 GCA_036556645.1 Vicinamibacteria bacterium
TACCGTATTCGCTTCCCCGGTGCCCACCGATCGCCGTCTCCGCCCTCCCGCTCCTCGCCCGGTCGTGCTGCCGGCCCTGGCGCTGGTGTGCCTGTGCGCGGCCGCCGTCGCGCGCCCCGCCGGCACGCCGCCGGCGGGCCACGCGCGCCTGGTCGAGCTGCGGCGCGAGGCGGCGGAGCGGCTGGAGCACGCATCGCGGGCGGGCATCCCGGTGGAAGAGGGCCTGCGCCAGGTCCGCGACGCGGCCGCGCGGCTCGACGAGCTGGCGTCGGGCGCCGGCGCCGCGAGCCTGGGCGCGCCGCTGCGCGAGGCGCTCGCCCGCGCCGCCGCCGAGCTGCGCGCGCTGCGCGCGCCGGAGGGAGCGTGGCGCTTCGACGCGGCGCCCTTCCTCGCGGTGCTGGCGCGGGTGCAGAGGGAGCCGCCCGGGGACGCCGCGCTCGGCCTGGACTTCCAGGGGAGCTACAGCCAGACCCGGCCGCGCGAGCCCGTGTACGGCGGCCACGCCTCGGCCATGGGGCCGGCGCCGGTGGACCCGCCGGCGCCGCGTGAGCCGGCGCGGCCGGCGGCGCCGTCGCCGGTTCAGTTCGAGGAGACCGCGCGCCTGCCCACCCGGACGTACTGCGGCGGGCCGACCAAGGACCACATCCTGGAGTCGGCCGGCAACGGCGTCGCGCTGTTCGACTACGACGGCGACGGCCGGCTCGACGTCTACCTCGTCACCGCCGCCGAGCTGACGCGCACGCGCGAGCGGGTGCCGCACCGCAACGCGCTCTACCGGAACCTCGGCGGCTGGCGGTTCGAGGACGTGTCGGCGAGGGCCGGCGTGGACGCGGCGGCGTGGGGGAGCGGCGCCTGCGCCGGCGACGCCGACGGCGACGGCCGCCTCGACCTGTACGTGACCAACTGGGGACCGAACCTCCTCTTCCGCAACCGCGGCGACGGCACGTTCGCGGAGACGGCCGCCGCGGCCGGCGTCGCCGCCGGCGGCTGGAGCACCGGCTGCTCGTTCTTCGACGCCGACGCGGACGGGGACCTCGACCTCTACGTCGCGCGCTACGTCGAGGCCACCTGGGCCGACGTGCAGCGCGCGCAGCGCACGCTGGTGTGGCGCAGCGGGCCGCGCATCATGGTCGGGCCGAGCGGCCTGCCCGGCGAGAGCGACCTGTTCTTCGAGAACGTGGGGAGCGGGCGCTTCGTGGACGCGACGCGCGCGCGGGGGCTCGAGGACCCCGGCCGCGCCTACGGCTTCGGCGTGGTCACCACCGACGTGGACGCCGACGGCTTCGTGGACGTCTTCGTCGCCAACGACTCGAACCCGAACTTCCTCCATCGCAACCTGGGCGGGCGCTTCGAGAGCGTGGGGCTGCTCGGCGGCGTGGGCGTCAACGCGGAGGGACGGGCCCAGGCGGGCATGGGCGCCGACGCGGGCGACTACGACGGCGACCTGCGGATGGACATCGTCCTGACCGCGTTCGCCCACGACAACAACACGCTCTTCCGCAACGTGGACGGCCGGCGCTTCGAGGACGTGAGCGTGCCGGCCGGCCTGGCCGCCCCCACGTTCGAGCGGATGGGGTGGGGGACCGCGCTGTTCGACGCGGACCTCGACGGGCGGCTCGACCTGTTCTTCGCCAACGGCCACATCTTCGCGGACGTGGACGAGTACCCGCAGCTCCGCGAGACGTACCGGCAGAAGAGCCAGCTCCTGCTGGGCGACGGCGCGCGCTTCCGCGACGTGTCCGCCACCGCGGGCCCCGGACTGCAGGTCGCGCGTGTCGGCCGCGGCCTCGCGGTGGGAGACCTCGACGACGACGGGGACCTCGACCTGGTCGTGAGCAACATGGACGACGTGCCCAGCGTGCTCGAGAACCGGCTGCGGGCGCCGCGCCGCTGGGTCGCCTTCCGCGTGGTCTCGCCGGCGGGCAACCGCTTCGCGATCGGCGCCCGCGTGACCATGACGGCCGGTGGCCGCGCGCAGGTGCGCGAGATCCGTTCGGGCGGCAGCTACCTCTCGCAGGGCGACCTGCGCGCGCACTTCGGCCTGGGCGACGAGAGGGGTCCGGTGGCGGTCGAGGTCCGGATGCCGGGCGGAGCGTCGTGGCGGTGGACGGACCTGGCCGGCGATCGCGTGCACGTGCTGACGCTCGACGACGCGCACGCGGTCACGCGCGCGGGCGGGACGCGATGACGCGGGCCGCCGCCGCGGCGGTCGCCGCCGGCCTGGCCGCCGCGCTGTCCGGTGCGATGGCGTGGCGCGTGGCCGCTGCCGCGCGCGGAGCCGACTACCGGCCCGCGCTGAAGCCGGCGGAGACCGTCGAGCGTTTCCTGAAGGACGTCGGCCCCGGCCACGACGCGTTCGCGTCCGAGCAGACGGCGGCGGAGCTGCAGGCGCGGCTCGACGCGCTCGCCGCGGCGATCAAGGCCGGGCCCGACCGCGCCGCGGAGGCCGCGCGCGGCCTGCTGGCCCCGGCCTTCCGCGGGGCCGTGCTGCGCCCGAGGGACGACCTCGCGACCGGACGCGCCGGCTTCGAGGTGCGGCGCGCGCGCGCGCTGCCGCCGGACCTCACGCTGGACGCGCGGGCCTTCCCCGCGGAGCTGCGCCGCGCGCTCGAGCCGCTCGGCGCGGTGGCCACGGCCGAGTTCCTGATCACGGCGATCGAGGTGGCGCCGGGCGGTGAGACGGCGAGCACGCAGGTCCGCTACGACCTGGTGGGCGGCGGGCGCGAGGCGTGGCGCGCGCAGCAGGTCGGCGCCTGGACGATCGGCTGGACGAAGGCGGCCGCGGGCTGGCAGGCGGCGTCCTGGCAGGCGCTCGCGCACACGCAGAGCCGCGCGCGCGTGCCCGTGTTCCGCGAGGTGACGGCCGCTTCCCTGGGCGGCACGGACTCGTTCCGCCGGCAGCTCACGGCTCCGCTCGACGGGTGGATGGCCACGCTCGACTCCGTGCTCGCGCGCGACTCGAACGGCCACCACGGCGTGTCGGTGGGGGACGCCGACGGCGACGGGCTCGACGACCTCTACGTGGCCCAGCCCTCCGGCCTGCCGAACCGGCTCTACCGCGCCCGGGGCGACGGCACGTTCGAGGACGTGACCGAGCGCGCGGGCGTGGCCGTGCTCGACGACACCGCGCAGTCCCTGTTCGCCGACGTGGACAACGACGGCGACCAGGACCTCGTGCTGGCCACCGGCACGCAGCCGCTCCTGTTCGAGAACGACGGGCACGGGCGCTTCGCGCCGGTGGCGGACGCCTTCCGCTTCGCGCACCCCCTGCAGGGGTCGCTGACCTCGATCGCCATGGCCGACTACGACCGCGATTCCTTCCTCGACCTGTACCTG
Organism: Vicinamibacteria bacterium; assembly: GCA_036556645.1. GTDB lineage: Bacteria > Acidobacteriota > Vicinamibacteria > Fen-336 > Fen-336 > DATKEG01. Next base: position 3,337 of record DATBIZ010000588.1, read on the forward strand.
TGCGTGTACTCGTACTTCTACGGCGCCGGCGAGGACAAGGCCGGCACCCCGATGCCCTACCACGACGCGCGCAACGGGCCGCCGGGCGTGCTGTTCCGGAACGACGGGCGCGGGCGTTTCGTCGAGGCGACCGACGAGGCGGGCCTCGCCTCCGGCAACGACCGCTACCACTTCGCCGCGGCCTGGGCCGACTACGACGAGGACGGCTGGCCCGACCTCCTGGTGGCGAACGACTTCGGCACCAAGAACCTCTACCGCAACCGCGGCCGCCGGGACGGCAAGGTCACGTTCGAGGACGTGGCGGAGAAGGCCGGCGTCCTCGACCACGGGGCGGGGATGAGCGCGGCCTTCCTCGACTACGACAACGACGGGCGGCTCGACATCTACACCGGGAACATGTGGACGGCGCCGGGCCGGCGCGTGACCGCGCATCCCGCCTTCATGCCGGACGCGCCCGCGGAGGTGCGCGCGCAGTATGCGCGCCACACGCGCGGCAACGCGCTCTTCCGCAACCGGGGCGACGGCGGCTTCGACGACGTGACGCTGGCGGCCCGGGCCGAGATGGGGCGCTGGGCCTGGTCGTCGGACGCGCTCGACTTCGACAGCGACGGCTGGGACGACCTGTACGTCGCCAACGGCATGCTGACGCGCGAGGCGGGTCCCGAGGACCTCGAGGGGTTCTTCTGGCGCCAGGTGGTGGCCCGCTCGCCGCTGAGCCGCGTCACCGGCACGCCCTACGACGACGCGTGGCGGGCGATCAACCAGCTCCTCATCCACCGCTCGATCGCCAGCCGCCAGCGCAACGTGTTCCTGCGCAACGACGGGCGCGGCGGGTTCGACGACGTGTCGGGAGCGGTCGGCCTCGACCTCGACCAGGACGGCCGCTCGTTCGGCGTGCTCGATCTCGACCGCGACGGCGACCCGGACCTGGCGGTGATGGCCGCGCGGCAGGCGCCGCAGCTCCGCGTGTTCCGGAACGAGCTCCCGGACCGGGGCGCGGCGCTGGCGATCCGGCTCGCCGGCACTGGAGGGAGCAACCGCGACGCGGTCGGCGCGCGGGTGACCGTGGAGACCGACGTGCTGCGCCGCACGCGGATCGTGCAGGCCGGCTCGGGGTTCCTGTCGCAGCACACGAAGGAGCTGGTCATCGGCCTGGGGCCGAGCCGGCGCGGGTTGAAGCTGACGGTGGCGTGGCCGTCGGGGAAGACGCAGGCCTTCACCGACGTGCCCCTGGACCGGCGTTTCCGGCTCGAGGAGGGCGGCGAGCTGCGCGCCGAGCCGTTCGGCACCGCGCCGACGCTGCCGGCCGCCGCCGCCGCTCCCGCCGCGGCGCCGCCGACGCGCACCTGGCTGTTCGAGCCGTTCCCGGCGCCCGGCTTCACCGCGCCCGACCTGCGCGGCGAGACGCGCTCGCTCGACGCGCTGCGCGGACGGCCCGCGGTCCTGCTGTTCTGGGCGGCCGGCGTGGACGCGGGGCGCGAGGCGCTGGCCACGCTCTCGGCGGGGGCGGGGGACCTGGCCCGCGCGGGGGTGGGCGCGCTGGCCCTCGCGCTCGATGCGCCCGCGGACGCGCCGAAGGTGCGCGCGGCCGCGGCCGGCGCGCAGGTGCCCGTCCTCCATGCCCCCGAGGACGTCGCGCTCGGCTACGCGATCCTGAACCGCCACCTGTTCATGAACCGCCAGGACCTGCGGCTGCCGACCGCGTTCCTGCTCGACCCGGCCGGGCGGGTGGTGAGGGCGTACCGGGAGACGCTCGACGTGCGGGAGATCCTGCGGGACGCGCAAGCCACCGACGTGCCGGCCGCCGAGCGCCTGAGCCGCGCGGTCCCGTTCGCCGGGACGCTGCACGCGCCGCCCGGGGCGCGCAACTACCTCTTCTACGGCCGCGAGCTGCTCGACCAGGGCCTCGACGCCGCGGCGGTGGTCGCGTTCGAGCGCGCGGCCCAGGCCAGCCCGAGCGCCTCCACGCTGTACCGGCTCGGCACGCTGCTGGCCAAGGTCGGCGAGGCCGACCGGGCGCGCGCCGCCTTCGAGCGCGCGCTCGCGCTGCAGCCCGACCTGTCCGAGGCGCACAACGACCTCGGCACGCTGCTCGCGCAGTCGGGCGACCTCGCCGGCGCGATCGAGCGCTTCCGCGCGGCGCTGGCCGCGGCCCCCGAGTACCCGGACGCCCTCAACAACCTGGGCTACGCGCTGCTGCTGAGCGGCCGCGACGCGGAGGCGCGTGCGTGCTACGAGAAGGCGCTGGCGCTGCAGGTGGACTTCCCGGAGGCGCTGAACAACCTGGGGATGCTGCTCGGGCGGGCAGGAGACCTCGACGCGGCGGAGCGGCGGTTCCGGGCCGCCCTGGCCGTCCGTCCCGACTACGGCGAGGCGGCGAACAACCTCGCGCTGGTCGAGGTCGGCCGCGGGCGGCCGGAGGCCGCGCTCGCGCTGCTGCAGGACTTCCTGGCGCGGCATCCCGCGTACGAGGGCACCTACGTCACGCTGGCGAAGATCCACCTCGCCGCCGGACGCGAGCGGGAGGGCCTCGCCGTCCTGGAGCAGCTCCTGCGGCGGAACCCCAACCACCCGCAAGCCCGCCAGCTCCTGCAACGCCCCTGATTCTGCAACCGTTTTCAAGCGTTTCTGGTGATTTTCGCTTGCATTAGTTCGCCGAGTGTTCTATACCCTCACCACCTCGTCCGTCGAAACAACTGAACGCAGGAGGCGCCATGTCCTTCGTCCGCGGCCCTCGCCTGGTGGTGGGGGCAATTCTGGTCGGGCTCGCCGTGCTGGCAGCCACGACGCCCGTTGACGCGCAGACCACCAGCGCGAGCGTTTCCGGCTTCGTCCGCGACTCCCAGGGAGGCGCGCTGCCAGGGGCGAACATCACGCTCACCAGCCGCACCCAGGGCAACGTGCTCACCGTCCAATCGGACGACGAAGGACGCTTCGTGTTCCCGATCGTCCGGCCCGACAGCTACGTGCTGCGGGTGTCGCTGCAGGGCTTCAAGACCACCGAGCAGACCAACGTCGTCGTGAACGCCAACGACCGCTTGTCCGTCGGCGTGGTCTCCATGGAGGTCGGAGGCATCGAGGAGAACGTCAGCGTCACCGCGCGCGTCAGCGAGCTGCAGGTCGAGAGCGGCGAGCGGTCTTTCACGCTGGAGAACGAGGCGCTCACCAACATCGCCAACAACGGGCGCGCGCTCTTCAACTTCGTGAACCTGGTGCCCGGCGCGCTGCAGCAGGGCAACAGCGGCGCGGAGATCGGCGCCGCCGACGGCTTCACGGTCAACGGCCAGCGGCCGAACTCGAACAACGTCACGATCGACGGCGTGGCCAACATCGACACCGGCAACAACGGCGGCAACATGGCCACCACCAACATCGACGCGGTGGCCGAGTTCAAGGTGCTCACGAACGCGTACCAGGCCGAATACGGGCGCGCGGTGGGCGGCCAGGTGCAGGTCGTGACCAAGAGCGGCACCCAGGAGTTCCACGGCTCCGGCTACTGGTAC
>DATBIZ010000589.1:0-1526 GCA_036556645.1 Vicinamibacteria bacterium
GCGCTCTCCACCACCCGCAGCGCCACGCGCACCTGCGCCTCGCCGGTGGGCTCCGCCAGCTCCTCCACCGCGTGGCGGTAGCGGTCGCGGCTCAGGAAGTCCATGCTCGCGTAGACGCCGGCGGGGTCGCGCTGCAGCACGCGCTCGATCAGGCTCACCGCCTCGACGTATTGGCTCCAGTCGAAGGTGGAGCACAGGCGCAGGCCCGTGATCACGTTGGCCACCGAGACCTGCGCCGCGGCCTGGCCCTGGTGCTCGCGCCGGATCGCCTCCTCCGCGGTCAGGCGCTGGCCGCGGAGCTGCTCGTCCACGGCCACGCGCAGCGCGGAGAGCTGCGTGCCGTACTCGCGCAGGCCCTGCAGCACCTGCACCACGAACGCCATGGGCAGCGACGGCGGGAGCGGCGGCAGCCGGCCGCCGGCGGCGGCGCGCGCCAGGTACTCCTCGGCGGCCAGGCGCGCCGCGCGCGCGACCAGCATCTCCACGGCCAGGCGGCGCAGGTTCTCGATCAGGGCCAGCTTCAGCATGCTCGGCCAGGCCCACAGCTCGCCGATGGTGAGGGGCGCCACGGTCTGGAACGCGTTCACGAACCGCAGCAGCTTCGCGCGGTCGAGACGGCTGTCCGTGTGCCGCACCAGCTCCACCGCCATCGCGTACACGCGCGCGGTGCCCGCCAGCTCGCGCAGCGCGAGCATGGGCAGCTCGCGGTAGTAGCCGCGGGGAAGGCTCTGGCGCACGTCGCGGATCTCGCCCGCGACCAGGTGGAAGTTGTCGAGCAGCCACTCGGTGGCGGGCGTGACGAAGGCGCCGCGGTGCACGTCTTCGGCGAGGAGCCGGTAGGCCTCGCGCAGGACGGCCGCGTTCTCGTCGAGGCGCGGGTAGTCCTTGCGCCCGCCGCGCCGGCGCGGGTCCACGGTGAAGCGGGCGGCCAGGGCCTTGGCCCGCTCCTCGAGCCCCTCGATGCTGAGCAGCTCCTCGCGGAACGGTTTCTCGGGCCGCGCCGCGAGGCGGCCGAGGGCCTGGAAGGTTGAGCGCCGGGACTGCGAAGCCAAACGTCTATTGTATGTGGCGCGCCGGGCGTGAATGCGCGTTGACCTCGCGGGCGGAGAGCCTCATATTGTGGTCTCGGGGACACGAGCGATGACGCGACGCGTGGTGCTGCTCGGGCTGGCCGTGGCGGCGGCCGTGCCCGCCGGCGCCGACGAGGTCTTCGTGCGCGGCGGCGGCCGTCTCACCGGCCAGGTGGTGCAGCACGGACCGGACGCGATCGTGGTGGACATCGGCAGCGGGCAGATCGGGCTGCCGCTGTCCCACGTGGACCGGATCGTGGCGGGCGAGACGTCGGTCGGGATCTACCGGCGGCGTGCGGCGGGGCTCGCCGCGGACGACGTCGCGGGACGCCTCGCCCTGGGCGCCTGGGCCCGCGCGCACGACCTCGAGACCAATGCCCGCGAGGCGTTCGAGAGCGTGCTCGCGGTGGACCCCGCCAACGTCGCGGCCCGTCGCGCGCTGGGCCACGTCCGCTT
>DATBIZ010000590.1:0-3346 GCA_036556645.1 Vicinamibacteria bacterium
CCGCCAGCGGACGTGACGCGGCGCGCTGGCTGACCAGCGCCGGCTTCGAGATCGTGGCCGCGCGCGGCCTGGCCGAAGCGCTGGAGGCCGCCACCGCCGCCGCGCCCGACGTGGTGCTGACGGACATGGCGCTGCGCGACGTCACCGGAGCCGGCGTCTGCCGCGTCCTGCGCGACCACGCCGCGCTGCGCGCGGTGCCGCTGATCGCGCTGTGCGCGAACCGGCGCGAGGCGGCCACCGCCGCCGCCAGCGGGGCGAGCGAGGTCCTGGAGCGTCCCTACGACTGGCGGGTGGCCTGCCTGCGGGTCGCGCGGCTGGTGGACGTGGCGCGCACCACGCGCGAGCTGGCGCGGGCGCGGGAGGAGGCCGAGCAGCTCCGCCGCGCGCTCGAGGACGAGCGCCGCGAGCGGACCTGGCGCGACCAGTTCGACCCCCTCACCGGCCTCCCGGCCAGCGAGCGCTTCGAGCGCACGCTGGCCAGCGCGCTGGCCACCGCCACCCCGTCCTCGCAGGTGGCCGTCGCGCTCGTGGACATCGAGAAGCTGGTCCTCATCAACAGCCGGCTCGGGCGCGGCCGCGCCAACTCGGTGCTCCAGCAGGTGGCCCAGCGGCTGATCACCGGGCTGCGCTCGGACGAGATCCTGCGCCCGGGCGCCATGCCGACCATGTCCATGGCCGCGCGCGTGGGGGGCGGCCTGTTCGCGGTGATGGTCACCGCGCTGCCGCGGTGGGAGGAGGCGCGGGCCGCGGTGACCCTGCTGCTCGACCGCGTGTCGGGGCGCTACCTGGCCGGCGGCGAGGAGGTCTTCCTCTCCGCCAGCGCCGGCGTCGCGCTCGCGCCCGCCGACGGCCTCACCGTGGACACCCTGATGCAGAAGGCCGAGCTGGCGGCCTCGGACGCCGTGGCGACCGGCGGCGGGCTGCGGCTCTACGAGCAGTCGTCGCAGCGCCTGAGCGAGCGCAGCCGCGAGATCATCCGGCTCCTGCCGCGGGCCATGGCCAACGGCGAGATCCGCGTCCACTACCAGCCGCTGGTGGACGGCTCGCTCGGCGCGATCTCGGGCGGAGAGGCGCTCCTGCGCTGGGAGTCGCCGCAGCTCGGGACGGTGACGCCCACCGAGTTCGTGCCGCTGGCCGAGGAGTCCGGGCTGATGGTGGACATCGGCACCTGGGTCCTGCGCACCGCCGTGCAGCAGGCCCGCGCCTGGATCGACGAGGGCCTCACCCTGCACCGCATCGCCGTCAACGTGTCGCTGTGCCAGCTCGTGCGCGGCGACCTGGCGCAGGTGGTGCGCGACGCCCTCGACGCCGCGAAGCTCGATCCCTCGCTGCTGGAGCTGGAGCTGTCCGAGCGCGGCGTGCTGCGCAGCGACGCGGAGATCCTGCGCCAGCTCCGCGCGATCCGGGAGCTGGGCGTGCGGCTGGCCATCGACGACTTCGGCACCGGCAACTCCGCGGTCGCCTACCTGAAGCAGTTCCCGATCGACGTGCTCAAGATCGACCAGTCGTTCGTGCGCGGGCTTCACGCGTCGTCCGAAGACGCCGCGATCACCAGCGCCACCATCGCCATGGCCCGCAAGCTCGGCCTGCGCGTGGTGGCGGAGGGGGTCGAGGAGCAGGTGCAGATGGACTTCCTGCGGGAGCACGGGTGCCGCGAGTACCAGGGCTTCCTGTTCTCGCCGGCGGTGCCGGCCGACGACTTCGCGTCGCTTCTGCGCCGCGGCCTGGGGCACGCCGGCGCGCGGCCGGTTCCCCACGAGGAGCGAAGGTCATGACATCCACCCAAGCGCGAATCGCCCTGCTCGCGGGAGCCGCCCTGCTGGGCGCGCTCCCGGCGCAGGCGGCGCGTCCCATCCGGTTCGAGCGGCTGTCGCTGGAGGAAGGCCTGTCGCAGTCCACCGTGCAGGACATCCGGCAGGACCGCCACGGCTACATCTGGATGGCCACCGAGGACGGGCTCGACCGGCACGACGGGCACGGGTTCAAGGTCTACCGCCACGACCCCGCCGACGCCTCCTCGCTGCCGAGCAGCTTCGTGTGGGCGCTCGAGGAGGACGCGGCCGGCAACCTGTGGGTGGGCACCACCGGCGGCCTGGCGCGCCTCGATCGTGCCACCGACCGCGTCACCCGCATCACCGCGGTGCCCGCGAGCAACGTGCGCGCGCTGCGCTTCAGCGCGCAGCGCGACGTGCTCTGGATCGGCACGCGCGACGAGGGCCTGTTCCGCCTCGAGGTTGCGAGCGGCCACTGGCGCCGGTTCACCCATGCCGCCGACGACGCGGGGAGCCTCGCCGACGACCGCGTCTACGCGCTGCTGGTGGACCGCCGCGGGCGGCTCTGGGTCGGGACGGACGGCGGCCTCGACCTCCTGGAGGACGACGGCCGGCGCTTCACGCACTTCGCCGCCCAGCCCGCGGACGCGGGCAGCCTCAGCGAGGCGAACGTGCGCGCGCTGCTCGAGGACGAGTCCGGCGCGCTGTGGGTCGGGACCTCGTCCGGCGGGCTGAACCGGCTCGACGTGGCCAGCGGCCGCTTCCAGCGCTTCCGCTCCGACGCGAGCGACCCGGGCAGCCTCGGGCACGACCAGGTGCGCGCGCTGCTGCAGGACGACGAGGGCCGGCTGTGGGTCGGCACGGCGGCCGGGCTCGACCTGTTCGACCCCGTGCGCGAGTCGTTCGCCCACTACCGCCACGACCCGCGCAACGCGCGCAGCCTGGCCGACGGGCACGTGCTCGCGCTCGCGCAGGACCGGGGCGGCGTGATCTGGGTGGGCACGCGCCTGGGCGGCGCGCACAAGTGGAACCCGCTGAGCTGGCAGTTCGGCCACATGGCGCCGGCCGCCGACGAGGCGGGCGGGCTCGGCAGCGGCTACGTCACCTCGTTCTCCGAGGACCGCGCGGGGCGGCTGTGGGTCGGCACGTTCGACGCGGGCCTGTACGTGATGGACCGCGCCACCGGACGGATGACCGCGCACCGCAGCGTCCCGGGCCGTGAAGGCGGCCTGCCCAGCGACCGCGTGATGGCCTTGCGCCACGACCACCGCGGCGACCTCTGGGTGGGCACGCAGGACGCCGGGCTGGCCCGGCTCAGCGCGGCCACGGGAACGTTCCGCCAGTACCGCGCCGACCCGCGGCGGGCGGACGCCCTGAGCGCGAACGGGGTGACCGCGATCCTCGAGGTCGAAGGCGGGCTGCTCTGGCTCGGCACCTACGGCGGGGGCCTGGAGCGCTTCGATCCCGAGACCGAGCGCTTCGCCCATTACCGCCACGACCCGAACGACCCGTCCACGCTCAGCGGCGACCGCATCTCGAGCCTGGCGGAGGCCGAGGGCGGCCGGCTCTGGGTC
>DATBIZ010000591.1:0-2647 GCA_036556645.1 Vicinamibacteria bacterium
AACCGCGACCAGCTCCCCTACGCCTGGCGCATCCTGCGCCATGGCGTCTGCGACGGGTGCGCGCTCGGCACCGCCGGCCTGCGCGATTGGACCCTCGACGGCGTGCACCTCTGCATGGTCCGCCTCGAGCTGATGCGGCTCAACACCGCGCCCGCGCTCGACCCCGGCGTGCTCGCCGACGTGTCGCGCCTCGCGCCTCTCGATTCGCGCGCGCTGCGCGCGCGGGGCCGGCTCCCCGAGCCGATGATCCGGCGCGCCGGCGAGAAGGGCTTCCGCGTGGCGTCCTGGGACGAGGCCTGCGACACGGCCGCGGCCGCCATCCGGGGCACCTCGCCCGACCGCTTCGCCGCCTACCTGACCTCGCGCGGGCTGATGAACGAGCACTACTACGCCGCGCAGAAGGCGGTGCGCGCGATGGGCTCGAGCCACGTGGACAACTCGGCGCGGCTGTGCCACGCCGCCTCGACCGTGGCCATGAAGAAGATGCTCGGCCACGGCGCGTCCACCTGCTCCTACGCCGACTGGATCGGCAGCGACCTGATCGTGTTCTTCGGCTCGAACACCCCGAACAACCAGCCGGTGACCACGAAGTACCTCTACCACGCGCGCCGCGCGGGCACGAAGGTCGCGGTGGTCAACCCGTACTTCGAGCCGGGGCTGCAGAGCTACTGGGTGCCCTCGGTGGCGGAGTCCGCGCTGTTCGGCACGAAGATCGCCGACGAGTGGTTCCCGGTGGACACCGGCGGCGACCTCGCGTTCCTGAACGGCGTGCTCAAGGTGCTGCTCGCCGAAGGCTGGCTCGACGACGCCTTCGTGGCCGCGCGCACCGCCGGCCTCGACCAGGCGCGTGCCTGCCTGGACGGGCAGGGCTTCGAGACGCTCGAGCGCGAGAGCGGCACCACCCGCGCGGAGATGGCCCGCTTCGCCCGGATGCTCGCCCAGGCGCGCCACGGGATCTTCGTCTGGTCCATGGGCCTCACCCAGCACGCCCACGGGGTGGCCACCGTGCAGGCGCTGGTCAACGTGGCGCTGGCGCGCGGCTGGGTGGGCCGGCCCAGGGCCGGCCTGATGCCGATCCGCGGGCACTCGGGCGTGCAGGGCGGGGCCGAGGTCGGCTGCGCGCCGGGGCTGGAGGAGCAGCCGCGGCGTACGTTCGAGCAGGTCTGGGGCTTCGAGATCCCGCCCGCCAAGGGCTGGAGCGCCACCGAGATGGTGGACGCGGCGTACCGGGGCGAGCTGGACGCGTTCTGGATCGTGGGCGGGAACTTCCTGGAGACCCTGCCCGACCCGCCCGCGGTCGCGCGCGCGCTCGAGCGCGTCGGCACCCGGATCCACCAGGACGTGGTGTTGACCTCGATGATGCTGTTGCCGCCGAGGGAGGCCGTCGTCCTCTTCCCGGCGACCACGCGCTACGAGTCGCCGGGCGGCGGCACCGAGACCTCGACCGAGCGCCGCATCATCTTCTCTCCCGAGGTGCCGGGCCGCCGGATCGGCTCCGCCCGGGCGGAGTGGGAGGTGTTCGGCGAGGTGGCGGCGCGCGTGCGGCCGGAGCGCGCGGCGGCGGTGCGCTTCGCCTCCTCGCAGGCGATCCGCGAGGAGATCGCGCGGGCGATCCCGCTCTACGCCGGCATCGAGCGCCTGCAGGCGGAGGGCGACCAGGTGCAATGGGGCGGGCCCCTCCTCTACGAAGACGGCGTGTTCGCCACGCCCGACGGCAAGGCGCGCTTCACCGCGGTCGTGCCGCCCGCGCGGCGCGCGCCCGCCGGCGCGTTCTACGTCTCGACCCGGCGCGGCAAGCAGTTCAACTCGATGGTGCAGAGGGAGAAGGACCCGCTCACCGGCGCGCGCCGCGAGGACGTGCTCGTCTCGCCGGAGGACGCGGCGCGGCTCGGGCTCCGCGACGGCGACGCGGTGCGGCTGCGCTCGCGCGCCGGCACCTTCACCGGCCGCGCGCGCGTGGACCGCATCAAGCCCGGCAACCTCGAGGTGCACTGGCCGGAGGGCAACGGGCTGCTCTCGCGCGAGGAGATAGACCTCGCCTCGCGCGAGCCGGACTACAACGCGATCGTCACCCTGGAGAGGGTTTGATGGACGGGAGCGGGGAGAAGGGACGGCCGACGCTGGGCCAGATCGTCCTCTACCACTGCAAGGAGGGCGACGACACGCCCGAGCTGGTGCGCTTCCCGCTCACGCCCGGCATGGACACCTTCGCCGCGATCGTGGCCCGCGTGCACTCGCGCGGGCTGGTGGACCTGATGGTGGTGGACCCGTCGAAGGGGCCGATGCCGCGCTGGAAGGTGCCCTACTCGCGCGGCGCGAAGGCCGGGCACTGGTCGGAGCGGAACGGGGGCTGAGGGACAGGAGGCGCACATGACGACGGTGACGGACGGCTCGTATCGCGATCGGATCCTGGGGCTGCTCGGGGAGCGCAACCCGATCGAGAGCCTGCCGGAGACCGCGGCGCGCGTGGAGGCGCTCGCGCGGAAGCTCGGGGAGGCGCGCTTGTCGCGGAGCTGGGGCGAGGGGAAGTGGACGGGCAAGCAGATCCTCGCGCACCTGGCCGATGCCGAGGTCGGCGTCGGGTTCCGCGTCCGCCAGGTGCTCGCGGAGGACAACCACCGCATCCAGCCGTTCGACGAGTCGGCCT
>DATBIZ010000592.1:0-4383 GCA_036556645.1 Vicinamibacteria bacterium
CTGGGCCGGTCCGGCGACGCGGAGCTCGTCTTCGCGCGGCGCGGCGAAGGCACGCTGCACTACGCGGCCCGCCTGCGCTACGCCCCGGACGATCCCGCGCCGGCCGCGATGGACCAGGGCTTCACCGTGGAGCGGACCTACACGGCCGAGAGCGGCGCGCCGGGAGGCGCGTTCGCGGCGGGAACGCTGGTGACCGTCACGCTCACGCTCGACGTCCCCAAGGAGCGGCGGTACGTGGCCGTCACCGACCCGCTGCCCGCCGGGTTCGAGCCGGTCGAGTCCTGGTTCGCCACCACGGCCGCGGACCTGGCCGCGCCGCCGGAGGACGAGAGCGCGCCCGACTGGTGGGAGCGCGGCGGGTTCGACCGGGTCGAGCGCCACGACGACCGCGTTCTGCTGTTCGCGACGCGGCTCCCCGAGGGACGGCACGTGTTCTCGTACCTGGTGCGCGCGACGACCGCCGGCCGTTTCACCGCCGCGCCCGCGCGCGCGGAGGAGATGTACGCGCCCGAGGTCTTCGGCCGCACCGCCGCCGCCACCGTGGAGGTGGGCCGGTGAGCGCTCGCGACGGACGGTCACGGAGGCGGCGGACGTTCCTCTGCGTCCTCGGTGCCTCGGTGGCTTCGTTCGTGGCGTGGATCCGGCTGGGGGCGCTGCCGGCAGGCCTGGTCGACCTCGGGCGGCAGGCCTCGGTGGAGATCGTGGACCGTCACGGCGACGCGCTCTACGAGGTGCTCTCGGGCGCGGGCGCGCGCCACCGGGTCCTCACCGCGGCCGGGCTGCCGGACAACCTCGTGCGCGCCACGCTGGCCGCCGAGGACGCCCGCTTCTTCGAGCACGCCGGGATCGATCCGCTGGCCCTGGCGCGGGCGACGGTGCACAACCTGCGGGCCGGCGGCCTGCGCGAGGGCGGGTCCACGATCACGCAGCAGGTGGCCAAGATGCTGATCGAGCGGCCGCGCACGCTGGCGGGCAAGGCGCGCGAGGGAGTGGTCGCCCTGCGGCTCGAGCACCGGCTCGACAAGGGGGACATCCTGGCCCTGTACCTCTCCCTCGCTCCGTACGGCAGCCAGCTCGTGGGCGCGCGCGCGGCCAGCGAGGCCTACTTCGGCTGCCCGCCGGAGAATCTCACGCTGGCCCAGGCCGCGCTGCTCGCCGGCCTGCCGCAGCGGCCCACCGCGCTCAACCCGCACCGCAACCGGCACGGCGCGCGGCAGCGGCAGCTCTGGGTGCTGTCGCGGCTGGGCGAGCTCGGCCTCGCCACGCCCGCCGAGCTCGCGCGGGCGCGCGCGGAGCGGCTGGAGGTGAGGCGCGAGCGCCCGCACCTGGAGGCGCCGCACTTCGTGGAGCGCGTCCGCCGCGGCCTGCCCCGGGGCGTCCGCCGCGTGGAGACGACGCTCGACCGCGCGCTGCAGCGCAAGGTGGGCGGCATCGTGGCCGCGCACCGCGCGCGGCTCGAGGAGCAGGGCGCCGCGAACGTCGCGGTGGCGGTGCTCGACCACGCGCGCGGCGAGTGGCTGGCCTGGGAGGGGTCCGGCGACTACTTCGACCAGGAGCATGGAGGCGCCATCGACGGCGTGGCGACGCCGCGCCAGCCGGGCTCCGCGCTGAAGCCGTTCACCTACGCGCTCGCGTTCGAGCGCGGCTTCACGCCGGCCGCCGTGCTGCCGGACGTGCCCTCGTACTTCCCGACCGCGGAGCCGGGGGTCCTCTACAGCCCGCGCAACTACGACGGCCGCTTCCGGGGCCCGATGCGCGCGCGGCTCGCGCTCGGCGGATCGGAGAACGTGCCCGCGGTGTGGCTCCTGTCGCAGACCGGCGTGCCCGACCTCCTCCGGCTGCTGCGGCGCGCGGGCCTGACCACATTGGAGCGGACCGCCGACCACTACGGGTTCGCGCTGACCATGGGCGACGCCGAGGTGCGGCTCGACGAGCTGGTGGCGGCCTACGCCGCGCTCGCGCGCGGCGGCACGTGGCAGCGGCCGCGGCTGGTGCGGCGGCTGGTGGCGGCCGACGGCACCGTGACCGAGCCGCGGACGGCCCCGCCGGTACGGATCACGTCCTCGCGCGCGGCCTTCTGGGTGACGGACGTGCTCGCGGACCCGCGCGCGCGCGCCTGGGCCTTCGGCAGCGGCGGCAGCCTCGACTTCCCGTTCCCGGTGGCGGTCAAGACCGGCACGTCCCAGTCCTACCGCGACAACTGGACGATCGGGTTCACGCGCGACCTGACCGTCGGCGTGTGGGTGGGCAACTTCGACCGCCGCGAGCTGCGCAACTCGTCCGGCGTGACGGGCGCGGCGCCGATCTTCCACGACGTGCTGCTCGCGGCGCAGGCGCACGTGGCGGGACGGCTGCCGTCGGCGGCCGACACCATCGCCGCCGCGCCGGACGGTCTCGCCCCGGTCACGATCTGCGCGCTCTCGGGGCGCCGGGCCGGGCCCTCGTGTCCGGCGGTCGAGCTGGAATGGCTTCCCGCCCACGCGCCACCGGCGGGGTGCGCCTGGCACGCGCGCGAAGGCGAGCGGGTCGTGGTGCGCTACCCGGCGCGGTTCATTCCGTGGGCGCGCGAGGCGGGGCTGCTCGACGAGACACCCGGCGCTTCCGCGGCCGGGCCCGAGCGCACGGGGGCGCGGAAGACCGCCGCGCGTGCGCGGGCGCCCGAGCGGTTGCAGATCCTGAGCCCGCCGGCGGGCGCGGTCTACCTGCGCGACCCGACCCTGCGCGACGCGTTCCAGACCCTGCCGCTGCGCGCGGCCGGGGGCGCGGGCGGGGAGCTGCGATGGGAGGTGGACGGGGTCCCGGTGGGGACCACGCCGACCGGGGCGGCGCTGGACTGGCCGCTGCGGGCGGGGCGCCACACGGTCAGCGTGGCCGGCGGCGCGGGTGAGAGGGAGAGCGCGACCATCGTCGTCAGGTAGGGCGAGACCTACGGCGGCGGCCGGCCGCGGTCAGCGCAGGGTGACGGTCAGCGAGACCGGCTCTCCGTTGCGCAGGACCTGCGCGCGCAGCGTCGAGGCGGTCTGAAGCTTCGGCCAGAGTGCGATCAGCGTGGGCAGGCTGTCGATGGGCACGTCGTTGACGTGCGTGAGGACGTCGCCGGCGCGCAGGCCGGCGTCGGTGAGCAGGGTACCCTCGGGCACGCGCGTCAGCGTGAAGCCGACCGTGCCCACGCCGTTGGTGACGGGCAGCAGCGTCGTCTCGGCCAGGATGCGCGGGATCTCCGCGCCGAGCCGCTTGTCCACCTCCTGGCGCTCCATGGTCCGCGCCTCCGCCCCGTCCTCCGCGATCGTCTCGCCCGGGGGCTCCGGCGCGGTCGGCCGCGGGCCGGGGGCGGCGGTTGCGCTGGCGGCCAGGCGGAGCTCGCGCGCGCCGTCGCCGAACTCGACCACCACCAGGCCGGGAGCGATGCGCGCGACGCGGCCGCCGAACACGGTGTCGCCCACCGCGGCCACGCGCGACCGCCCGCCGGAGCGCAGGATGGCGACCGAGGTCTCCGGGCGCGGGCTCAGGATGATGCCGACCGCGGACAGGTCGTCCGGAGGAGCCTGCAGCGCGGCGAGCAGCGCGAGGACGAGCATCGCTGGGGCAAGCATGACCACGCGCGCCCTTCGCTGTCAACGCGCTCGTTCCGCCGACGTTCCGCTATAGTCCGGCCATGGACACGAGCCGCCTGCTCGGGCCGGCCGCGACATCGGTCGTGGCCGGCGGGCTCGCGCGGCGCGCGCGGGCGTTCCTCGCCCGCTGGCCGGGACAGGTCCTCCTCGGCTGCGCGATCGTGTATGCGCTCGCGAAGGCGGGCGCGCCGGTGCCGGAGTGGCTCGGCGCCTTGGCCGCCGCCGTCCTGCTCGTCTTCGCCCTCTACGGGCTCGCCCGCCTGACGCGGGCGGGGTTGCGCCGGCTGCTGTGGCGCATCCGCACCAAGCTGCTGCTCTCGTACCTGTTCATCGCGGTCGTGCCGGTGGTGCTGGTGACCGCCTTCTTCCTGGTGGCGGCCGTGCTCGGGTTGCTGCTGGTCACCTCCTACATGGTCGTCGCGCACGTGGAGGCGCACGCGGAGGAGCTGCGGACGCTCGCGCGCGCGACCCTGGCCGGCCTGCCCGCGGAGAACGCCGCCGCGCGCCTGCGGGCACAGGTGGCGGAGATGCAGGCCGTGCACCCCGGCCTGCGCCACGCGCTGGTGCGGGGCGGCCGGCCGGTGTCGGTGGACCGCGTGGACGCGCCGGGACGGCCGTCCTGGCTGGAGGGGCCCGGTTTCGCCGGCGGGGTGCGCACGGCGAGCGCGGAAGCGGTGGTGCGCGGGCTCTGGTCGCGCGGGGACGAGGTCCTGATCCTGGACGTGCCGCTGGAGTCGGACCTGTTCGAGCACCTGGAGCGCCGCACCGG
>DATBIZ010000593.1:0-4711 GCA_036556645.1 Vicinamibacteria bacterium
CGCGATCTCCGAGAACCCCTCGTCGCGCGCGGTGCGGGCCATGCCGGGGTACATCTGCGTGTACTCGTAGGTCTCGCCCTCGATCGCGGACTGCAGGTTGGCGCGGGTGGAGCCGAACGGGACGTCCGTGGCCGGGTCGCCGACCGGCTTCAGGAAGTCCATGTGGCCGAAGGCGTGCCCGGTCTCCGCCTCGGACGTGTCACGGAACAGGCCGCCGATCTCCGGGTAGCCCTCGATGTCGGCCACGCGGGCGAAGTAGAGGTACCGGCGGTTCGCCTGGCTCTCGCCCGCGAACGCGTGCTTCAGGTTCTCGTGCGTCTTGGTCCCCTTCAGGTTGGACATGGCTTTCGGGATCTCCTCTGTATATGGATGTTTCGAGAATGGTTATCAGTTTGCCGGAGCGACCTGGCACAACGGGCAGACGCCGAGGACCTCCACCTGGTGGCCGATCACCTGGTAGTTCATCGCGCGGCCGGCCTCGTCCTCGAACCGCCGGTCCACCGAGATGGGCAGGTCGTTGACGCGCCCGCAGCGCACGCAGCGGATGTGGTAGTGGCGCCCGGTGTTGGCGTCGAAGCGGGTGGTTTGGCCCGCGATCTGGATCTCCCGGATCAGGCCCTCCTCCGCCAGCTTCTTCAGGTTGCGGTACACCGTGCCCAGGCTGATGCGCGGCAGGCGGCGCCGCGCCTGCCGGTAGACCCAGTCCGCGGTGGGATGGTCCATGGTGGACCGCACCGTCTGCAGCACCACCTCGCGCTGCCGCGTCATCCGCGCTGCCGTCATTTCAGTAATGATTACTATTAACGCTTACGTGCTGTCAAGCCCCTCCCTCGTGCCCTAGACTGGAGCACATGGCCGGGGTGGTGGCGCTCGTGGACGACCTGATGTTCTCGAGCCGCATCCGCGAGGCGGCGCGCGCGCAAGGGCTCGACGTCCGCGCCGTGCGCAGCGTCCCTCAGCTCCTCGAGGCGTGCCGGGCCGGCGCCCGGCTCGTGCTGATGGACCTCGACAGCGCGCGCCTGCCCGTGATGGAGGCGCTGTCCTCGCTGTGCGCGGACGCGGCGTTCGCGGACCTTCCGGTCGTCGGCTTCTTCAGCCACGTGCACGCCGACCGCGGCCGGCAGGCACGCGCGGCCGGCTGCCGCCACGCCCTGCCGCGCAGCGCGTTCGTCGAGCGGCTGCCCGAGCTGCTGAAGCAGGCGGCGGAGCGGCCCGCCGCGGGCTGAGCCCGCCGCCCGACTCGGCGCCGGCGGGCCAGGCGGGCCGCTAGCGGGCGGAGGCGAGGTCCAGCCGCGGCACCGGGCGCGCGACCACCCGCGTGTTGTAGGTCTCGAGATAGGCGCGCCGCTCCGGCGTCAGCGGGTAGCTCTCGGGCGCCTCGTAGGGATAGCGGCTCATCGCGTGGAACGGCAGCGGCTCCACCGCGTCCGGGCTGCCGGAGTTGACGTCCATCTCCTTGCTGTAGCCGTCGCTGTAGAAGAGCCAGGTGCGCGTCCACCCTTCGGGGACCGGCGGGAGCGCCGCCGCGTCGAAGGCGAGCGCGACCTCGTCGCCCGGGCGCGAGATCACGAACATGTCGTCGCGGCCGAGGAGCAGGGCGCGGACGTCCCCTTCACGCGTGTAGCGTCCGGGGAACACCTTCCAGGGAGAGTGCGCCGAGACGCGCTCGTAGGTGAACGCGAACGGCTCGCGGCCGTCCGGGGTGTGCTCGGCGGAGAAGCCGCGCCAGCGCAGGTCGGCCGCCACCGGGTCCAGCGTCGTCGTCGCCAGGGGGGCCGTGGCGGCGGGGGCGGCCACCACGATGCGGTCCCAGTAGATGCGCATGTTCGTCACGATCCGCACCTCGCGGGAGGACCCGCGCCACCGCCCGCGCAGGTCGGCCACGAGCGTCTGCGGCCGCCCCACCGGGATGCCGACCTCTTCCAGCACGGTCCGCCAGGCGCCGGCGGCGTCCTTGACCTGCAGGGACGGCGGGCGCAGGGCGAGGCCCCGCTGGCCGGCGGCCACGTTGTCGCTCGAGAACGCGTAGTCGGTCCAGCCCGTGAGCAGCAGCAGCGCGTCGTCGCTGCCGGGCCCGAGGTCGAGCGTCAGCGTGTGCTCCTCGGCATAGCCGCGGATGGGCAGCTTGCGGAAGTCGTCGGGGTACGAGCGGTCCAGACGCTCCAGGCGCGCGCGCACGTCGTGGCCGTGATCGTCCCAGGCGCGGACCGGGGGCCGCGCGGCGCGCGCGGCGAACAGCCGGAACGGCCGGCCCCCGCGGGCGCCGACCAGCCCCTCGTAGGGATGCACCTCGACCCCGGCCGGATGCGCGACCGCGAGCAGCCGCAGGCGGTCCACGTAGAGCACCTCTTCGAGCTCGTTGGTCACGCGCAGCTCGAGCTTGCCGCCGCGCGGGCGGAGCTGCTCGGCGGTCAGCCGCACGTATTCGTCCGGATCGGGGTGGTTCAGCGCGCCGTTCGCGTGGCGGTATGCCATCTCGCCGCCGCCCATGAAGTCGGTGACGAACGCGAAGCGCTCGCCGTCCCAGGCGTACAGGTACGGGCAGGACGACGGCTTGCGGTCCAGCTCGGTGACGATCGTCGCTCCGACCAGCGGCGCGCCGCCGGGCGCCGGCCGCCCGTCCGCGGCGGACACGGCGGTCTCGGTCTGCAGGATCCCGGCCGGCCAGAGCACGCGCACCGCGTCCGCGGCCGCTCGCGCACCCAGGCCGAACAGCACGTCGGCCGGCGCCGGCGCGGGGACGGCCGCATAGGTCTCGAGCTTCTGGCGCAGGCTCCCCGCGCGCGCCTCCACCTTCGCGCCGACCGCGGTGCGGTTGCTGACCTGGCCGCTCAGCCGCACGCGCACGGACCGGTTGCGGCTGCCGCCCTCGTTGCGGAGCAGGCGCACGCCGCTGGCGAGCCGCGCCACGACGTCGGTATCGCCGTCGAGGTCGAGGTCGCCGCTGGTCAGCGCGGCGCCGGCATGGGCCACCGCCACGCCGCCGAACGCCGCCGCGGTCACGTCGGCCCACGTGCCGCCGACGTTCCGCAGCAGCCGCGGGCCGCCGCTCGCCAGCGCCAGCAGGTCGAGCAGCCCGTCCGCGTCGTAGTCGAGGAACTGCGCGGCGCGCGCGCCGGCCAGCGCGCCCGCGGCGGGCGAGAGCGCGAAGCCGCCCCGGCCGTCGCTCAGCGCGAGCAGGCCCGGGCCGTCCGCGGCCCCCAGGTAGAAGTCGGTGTACTCGTCCTTGTTCACGTCGCCGGCGGCGACCGCGGACGCCGGACGGGCCAGGCCGAGCTCGGTCGCCACGTCCTTGAACGTCCCGTCGCGCATGTTGCGGAACAGACGCGTGGGCGCCGCGGCCGGCGCCATCAGCAGGTCCACGTCGCGGCGGTTGTCGTAGTCGGTAGGCACGATCGCGATCGCGGCCACACCCTCGCCGAGCCCGGCCGGGCTGGTCACCTCGGTGAAGGTGCCGTCGCCGTTGTTCCGCCACAGCCGTCCCGCGACCACGTCGAGGTCGCCGTCGTGATCGAAGTCCGACCACGCCGCCGACCGCGCCCCGGCGGCCGGCGCGGGCGCCGGGGTCGGGCTCGCCCGCTGGAAGCGCAACGCTCCCTCGTTGTGGAAGAGCGCCAGCGCGCCGGAAGCCAGGGCGAGCAGGTCGGGCTTGCCGTCGTTGTCGGAATCGCCGGCCACCGCGGCCAGGAACGGGCCCGGCGCCACGGTGGCCGCCGCCGCGAAACGCCCGCCCGCGTTGCGCCAGACGCGCAGGCCGTCGGTACCCGCGGTGACGAGGTCGAGGGTGCCGTCGCCGTCGAGGTCGGCGAGCGTCACCTGGCCGCCGCCGGTCGAGCCGCGCAGCTCGGCCGGCAGCTCGGAGGACGCGTCCGCGAAGCGCACCGCGGGCGTCTCGCGCGAGACGAGGCCGGCCTCGGCGCCGGTCGAGGAGAGCGCCTCGGCGTAGCGCCCCTGCTCGAGGTAGTTCTGGCCGAGCACGGTCCGGTAGCCGCTGTCGCGCAGCTCGCGGAAGCGGTCCATCACCTTCTCGCCCTCCGCGCGCTCGCCGGCGCGGGTGAGGGCAATGCCGAGGTTGTAGACCGCGGTCTGGCTGTAGGGCTCCGCCGCCACCGCGGCGCGGAACACCCGGATCGCGTCCGGATAACGGCGGACCTGCATGTACATCTGGCCGAGGTTCACGTTGCCGCCCACGTCGGCCGCGTCCATCCCGGCGACGCGCTCGAAGGCGGCGATCGCGTCCTCCGCGCGGTTCTCGGCCTTGGCCACCAGGCCGAGCAGGTAATGAGGGTGCGGCTTGTCCGGCAGCGCCCGGGCGGCGAGCTGCGCCTCGCGCTGCGCTCCCTCGAGGTCGCGGGCGTTGTAGAGCGCGATGGCCAGGTTGAGGCGTGCGAGGCCGAGGCCGGGGTCGAGCGACACCGCGCGCTTGAACGCCTCGACCGCCGCCGGGTAGTCGAACTGCTCGAGCAGCGCGACGCCGAGGTTGTTGGCCCGGTAGGCATCCTCCGAGGCGGGTCTCAGCGCGGAGGACGCGGGGGGGGCGGCGGAGGAGGCGGAGAGCGACACGCAAACGACGGCCGCGACCGCCACCGAGGGCCGCCAGGCGGGCCGCGTCAACGCGCCTGGCCCTTGCCTTCCGTGACCGTGATCGCCTGGTTGGCCGGGACGTCGGTCAACACGTCGGTCGCGCCGCTGGGCCAGGCCACCTCGACGC
>DATBIZ010000594.1:0-12859 GCA_036556645.1 Vicinamibacteria bacterium
TTCCCCGCACGCCCTCGCCGCGCGCCTCGAGCTCCTCGAAGTTGCGGACGACGGCCAGCTCGGCTTCCACCCCGCCCGGCGGCGTGCCCACGCTGTTGCCGAGGCCGAGCATGGCGAGGTCGCCCGGGAAGGGCTGCACCATGCGCGCGCTCTCCTCTCCGCGCACCCAGCGCGGCACCATCACCTTCTCCAGGGAGACGTTCTCCAAACCGTCCTTCTCCATCTCCGCCGCCGCCCAGCTCAGCGCGGCCTCCAGCGCCGCCGAGCCGGAGAGCCGATGGCCGAAGGTGTCGGTGAGGTGGGTCAGGCGCTCCCAGGCGGTCGGGTCGGAGCGCGCGGCCTCGATCAGGCGCGCCGCCGGCTTGCGGTAGTCGTCGAGCCAGGACGGCGCGGCGGCGCCGGGAACGGGCGGGCTGGATGCAGGCGGCGCGGGCCAGGCGAGCGCGGCGAGCGCGAGCGCGGCCCAGGCCGGCCGCGGGATCGCGAGCGGCACGTGCCTCCGGTTGAAGGTTGCCCGGGGCCAGCCTAACATCGAGGGCACAGGGATCGGAGGTCCGCGGCATGAACAACGTGCGTCATTGCTGGCTGCTGGGCGTCGCCGTGCTCGTCGCGGCCGTTTCCGCGCGCGCACAGCCGGCCGTCCCCACGTCGCCCGACCAGGCGCCGCGGGTCGAGGCCGCCGACGTCAAGCGCCTGGTCGAGAAGGGCGAGGCGGTGCTCGTGGACGTCCGCGGCAAGGATGCCTGGGATGCGGGACACGCCGAGGGCGCGCTCCACATCCCCGAGGCGCAGGTCCCCGCCCGGCTGAAGGACCTGCCCAAGGAGAAGCTGATCGCGCTCTACTGCACCTGAACGGCCGAAGGCACGAGCGCCCGTGCGGCGCTCACGTTGATGCAGAACGGCTACAAGAAGGTCGGGGCGTTGCGGGGCGGGCTCGGCGCCTGGGAGAAGGCCGGGGGCAAGGTGGTCAAGCCCTGAGGGTCAGTTCGCGGGATAGAGGCCGCGCTCCTTCATCCAGCGGCTGACGTCGCGCATCCGCGCGCGGTAGGCCCCCGGGGGCTCGAAGGGGAGCGGGCCCGCCTTCTTCGCGGCGGCGAGCACCTCGGCCGCCTCCTGCGGCAGCCCGTTGTCGCCGTAGCGGGTGACGCTCTCCTCGGCCAGCCGCGCCTCCACGGCCATCACGGAGAAGTTCCGGCCGTCGATCCACAGGTAGCCGAGCGTGCGCCCGAACGGGTCGAGCGTGGACGAGCGGCGCAGCTCGATGCGCCGGGCCGCCGCGAACGCGCCGCGCGCGAACGCCTCGGCTTCCCGGCCGAAAGGCTGGTCGTAGGGGATCTCGTGCTCGACGTGCCGCGTCTCGGGCGTGTCGATGCCGAGGATCCGCACCTGCTCGGCGTCCTGCGCGCTCCAGCGGATGACGACCGTGTCGCCGTCGTCCACGCGCACGAGCGCGGGGTCCACCCCCACGCGCGCGGCGTGCGGGCGCGGCTGCGGGCTGGGCGAGGGCCGTGGCGTCGGCGGCGCGGCGGCGGTGGCGACGGCGGCCAGGAGCATCCCGGCGGCCAGTGGTCCGCGAGGCATGCGCGTACGATGGCACAGGGCCCTGCGAGCCGGCAAACGCGGGAGCCGGAGTATGCTGCCGCGTGGCCGACCGCGTCCCCGACCGCGTCCCCGCCATCAAGGTGATCCTGCTGCCGAAGGACACCAACGCGCTCGGCACGATCTTCGGCGGCGTGATCCTGTCGCACATCGACCTCGCCTCGGCGGTGGAGGCGCGCAAGGCCGCCCAGCACCGCTACGTCACCAAGGCGATGCGCGAGGTCGAGTTCCACGAGCCCGTGTTCCTCGGCGACATCGTGAGCTTCTACACGGAGACGATCCGCATCGGCCGCACGTCGCTGACCGTGAAGGTGACGGTCGAGGCGGAGCGCTGGGGCGCGGGCACCGGCGAGAAGGTGAAGGTCACCGAGGCCGAGGTGGTGCTGGTGGCGGTGGACGAGGCGGGCCGCCCCACGCCTGTACTGGGCTAGCGGCGGGGTGAGCCGACGTTCGCCCGCGGCCCGAGCGATCCGCTAGGATAAAGGCCGCCGTGGCTCTCGCACCGCTTCCATCCCGCCGCACGCACAAGGTCGTCTGCCCGCACGACTGCCCGGACACGTGCGTGATGACCGTCGAGGTCGAGGGCGGCAAGGCGGTCGGCCTCGGCGGCGACCCGGCGCACCGGTTCACGCAGGGCTTCCTCTGCGCCAAGGTGAACCGGTACCTCGAGCGCGTCTACAGCCCCGAGCGCGTGCTCCACCCGATGAGGCGGGCCGGCCGCAAGGGGGAGGGCCGCTTCGAGCGCGTGAGCTGGGAGGAGGCCCTCGACACCATCGCCCGGCGCTTCCGCGAGATCGTCGCCGGGCACGGGCCGCAGGCGATCCTGCCGTATTCGTACGCCGGCAACATGGGCCTGCTCTCCTACGGCAGCATGGACCGCCGCTTCTTCCATGCGCTCGGGGCCAGCCTCCTCGACCGCACGATCTGCGCCAGCGCCGGCGCCGCCGGGTTGAAGGCCACGGTGGGGAAGTCCATCGGCTTCGACCCCGAGGCGGTCGTGCACGCGCGGCTGATCGTGGCCTGGGGCGCCAACATCGTCAGCTCGAACGTGCACCTGTGGCCGTTCATCGAGGAGGCGCGCCGGCGCGGGGCGAAGCTCGTGGCCATCGACCCGTTCCGCTCGCGGACCGCGGAGAAGGCCGACCAGCACCTGGCGCCGCTGCCGGGCACCGACGGCGCGCTGGCGCTGGCCATGATGCACGTGATCTTCCGGGACGCGCTGGAGGACCGCGACTACCTCGACCGGTACACGCTGGGCGCGGACAAGCTCCGCGAGCGCGTCCGCGAGTGGACGCCGGCGCGCGCGGCCGGGGTCACCGGCCTCGACGCGGAGACGATCGAGAAGTTCGCCCGCGAGTACGCCACCACGCAGCCGTCCGCGCTGCGCGTCAACTACGGGCTGAACCGGCATGCCGGCGCCGGGATGGCGGTGCGCACGATCGCCTGCCTGCCCGCGCTGGTCGGGGCCTGGCGTCACGCGGGCGGCGGCCTCCTGCTCTCGACCTCGGGCACGTTCCCGGTGGACAACGCCGCGCTGGAGCGGCCGGACCTGGTCAAGCCGGGCACGCGCACGCTGAACATGAGCCAGATCGGCCGCGTGCTGCTCGACCCGGGGCTGCAGCCGCCGGTCAAGGCCGTGTTCGTCTACAACTCGAACCCGGTCGCGGTGGCGCCGGAGCAGGAGAAGGTGCGGGCGGGCTTCGCGCGCGAGGACCTGTTCGTGGTCGTGCACGACCTCTTCCAGACCGACACCGCCGACTTCGCCGACATCGTGCTGCCGGCCACCACCACGCTCGAGAGCTTCGACCTGTTCAAGGCCTACGGGCACCTGTACCTGTCGCTGAGCACGCCCGCGATCGCGCCGTGCGGCGAGGCGAAGCCCAACACCGAGGTGTTCCGGCTGCTCGCCGCGCGCCTGGGGCTGGACGACCCGTGCCTGCGCGAGACCGACGAGGAGATCGCGCGCAAGGCGCTGCTCTGGGACCACCCGAACCTGCGGGGGATCACCTACGAGCGGCTCGAGCGCGAGGGGACCGTCCGGCTCAGCGTGCCCGAGCCGCACGCCCCGTTCGCGGAGGGCGGGTTCCCGACCCCCTCCGGCAAGTGCGAGCTCGAGGCGCCGTCGCTGGCCGCGCTGGGGCTCGACACCGTGCCCACCTTCGTGCCGCCACGCGAGGGGCCGCGCACGAACCCGGAGCTGGCGAGGCGCTACCCGCTCGCGTTCATCTCGCCGCCCGCCCACCACTTCCTGAACTCGACCTTCTCCGCGCAGCCGGTGTTCGTGCGCCGCGAGGGCGGCGGGCCGACCCTGACCCTCCATCCCGCCGACGCCGCCGCGCGCGGCATCGTGGACGGGCAGATGGTCCGCACCTTCAACGACCGCGGCTCGTTCCTCGCCCGCGCGCAGGTGTCCGACGCGGCGAGGCCGGGCGTGGTGGTGGGGATGTCCATCTGGTGGTCGAAGATGTGCCCCGGCGGCCGCAACGCGAACGCGGTGACCAGCCAGGAGGTCACGGACATGGGCGGCGGCGCCACCTTCTACGACGTGCTGGTGGACGTCGCGGCGGTGCCCGCCTCCTGATGGGCCTGGTCGCGTTCTTCGTGGCCGCCACCGTGGTCACCCTGCTGCAGTTGCTGCGCCTGCGCGACCGCCGCGCGCTGCCGCTGCTCGCGATGTTCGCCCTGCTGGCGCTGGGGCACTTCCGCGGCGCGGGGGACGGCTGGGGGCGCCTCTTCCACTTCGGCGCCGGCGCGGCCGGGCTGGCGGCGCTGGTCGCGGTCTCGCCGCGACACGTGGCGCGCTGAGCGCGGTGGCCGCGCGGCCGGTCCGCCTCCTCTACGCCGCGCCGGAGACCGACGCGGACATGCTCTACGCGACCGGCTTCTTCGCTCCCGACCCGTTCCTGTTCGTGCAGGCGCGCGGCCGGCGCCTGGTGGTGATGAGCGACCTCGAGCGCGACCGGGCGAAGAAGCAGGCGCGCGTGCACCGCGTGCTGGCCTGGTCGGCGCTCGCGCGCGCGCTGGAGAGAGAGGGCGTGGCCGCCACCGTGGCCCAGGTGGCCGCGCGCGTGCTGCACGGGCTGCGCGCCCGCACCGTGGAGGTGCCGCGCAGCTTCCCGGTCGGGCTCGCAGAGGAGCTGCGGGCGCTCGGGATCGGCGTGCGCGTGGTGCCGGACCCCTTCTGGCCCCAGCGCGCGGTCAAGCGGCCCGACGAGGTCCGCGCGATCACGGCCGCGCTGCGCGCGGCGGAGGCGGGGCTGCAGGCCGGCCTCGAGGCGCTGCGCGCGTGCCGGATCGGGCGCGACGGCTACCTGCGCCGGGACGGCCGGCGGTTCACGGCCGAGGACCTCCGCGCGGCGGTGAACACCCGGATCATGGGGGAGGGCGCGGTGCCGGCGCACACGATCTGCGCGCCGGGCGACCAGGCCGTGGATCCGCACGAGGAAGGGCACGGGCCGATCCGGGCCCATGCGCCGGTGGTGATGGACATCTTCCCGCGCTCGGAGCGCACCGGCTATTTCGGCGACCTGACGCGCACGGTCGTGCGCGGCCGGGCCTCCGAGCGCTTGAGGGAGGTCTATGGCCTCGTGCACGAGGGCGTGCGGCTGGGCCACCGGCGCGTGCGCGACGGCGCCGACGGCACGGCGATCCACCGCGAGATCCTGGCCCTGTTCGAGGCGCGCGGGTACCGGACCGGGCTCCAGGACGGCCGCATGCAGGGCTTCTTCCACGGCACCGGCCACGGGCTCGGGCTGCAGATCCACGAGCCGCCGTCCATCTCCGTCCGGCCCTCCACCCTGCGCGCGGGGCACGTGGTGACGGTGGAGCCGGGGCTGTACTACCTTGGACTGGGAGGGGTGCGCATCGAGGACGTCGCCCTGGTCACGCGCACCGGCTCGCGCAACCTGACCCGCGTCCCCAAGTTCCTGGAGCTCTGAGATGACCCCCACGCTTGCCGCACCGGCGGCGCTCGCCGCCACGCTCGCCGTGTCCGCGGCGGCCGCCCCGGCCGCTCCCGACCTGGCGCGGCTGCAGCAGATGGCCGCGCGCTTCGCGCCGGTGCCGATTGCGGCCGACCTTTCGGGCCTGCCGGCTCGAGAGCGCGAGGCGCTGGGCCGCGTGATCGCGGCCGCGCGGATCATGGACGCCCTGTTCCTGCGCCAGGTCTGGGCCGGCAACGAGTCGCTGCTGCTCGAGCTGGTCCGCGACGAGACCGCGCTCGGGCGCGCGCGGTTGCGCTACTTCCTCGTGAACAAGGGCCCCTGGTCGCGGCTCGACCAGGACGAGCCGTTCCTCCCCGGCGTGGGTCCCAAGCCGCCCGAGGCCAACTTCTACCCGGCCGGCGCGTCGAAGGAAGAGGTGGAGAGGTGGCTGGCCTCGCTGCCCGAGGCGGAGGCGGCCCGCGCGCGCGGCTTCTTCACCACGATCCGGCGCTCTGCGCGGGGCGCGTTCACCGCGGTGCCCTACAGCCTGGAATACCAGGGCGAGCTGGCCCGCGCGGCGGCCCTGCTGCGCGAGGCGGCGGGGCTCACCGCGCAGCCCACGCTGAAGCGCTACCTCTCGACGCGCGCCGAGGCGTTCCTCACCGACGACTACTACGAGAGCGACCTGGCCTGGATGGAGCTCGACGCCTCGATCGAGCCCACCATCGGGCCCTACGAGGTGTACGAGGACGAGTGGTTCTCCTTCAAGGCCGCCTTCGAGGCCTTCGTCACCCTGCGCGACGACGCGGAGACGGCGAAGCTGGCGCGCTTCTCCTCGGTGCTGCAGGAGCTGGAGGACCACCTGCCGGTGGAGCCGCGCCACCGCAACCCGAAGCTCGGCGCACTGGCCCCGATCCGGGTGGTCAACGTGGTGTTCACGGCCGGCGACGCCAACAGCGGCGTGCAGACCGCCGCCTTCAACCTGCCCAACGACGAGCGGGTGGTGAAGGAGAAGGGCAGCAAGCGCGTGATGCTGCGCAACGTGCAGCAGGCGAAGTTCGAGAAGGTGCTGCTGCCGATCGCCCAGGTCGCGCTGCCCGCCGCCGAGCGCGGCGGCGTCGCCTTCGACGCCTTCTTCACCCACATCCTGATGCACGAGCTGCTGCACGGCCTCGGGCCGCACGCCATCACCGTGGGCGGCCGCGCCACCACCGTGCGCCAGGAGCTGCGCGAGAGCTACAGCGCGCTGGAAGAGGCCAAGGCGGACATCACCGGCCTCTGGGCGCTGCAGTACCTGATCGACAGGGGCACGCTCGACCGGTCGCTGGAGCGGACGATGTACACGACGTTCCTGGCCTCCGCCTTCCGCTCCGTGCGCTTCGGCGTGACCGAGGCCCACGGCCGCGGCGTCGCGATCCAGCTCAACCGCCTGCTCGACACGGGCGGCTTCCGCGTGAACGCGGACGGGACCTTCTCGGTGGACGGCACGCGGATCAAGGACGCGGTGGCGGCGCTGAGCCGCGAGATCCTGACCCTCCAGGCCGAAGGGAACGCGGAGGCCGCGCGGCGTCTGATCGCGGAGCAGGCGGTGGTGCGGCCGCCGGTCCAGCGCGTCCTGGACCGGCTGGTGGGGGTGCCGGTGGACATCGAGCCCAGGTTCGTGACCGCAGCCGAGCTGACGCCGCCCTAGCTTCATCGCGGGGGATCGCTGGGGCCGCTCGCGAGCTTCGGCTCCGACGGCCCTCGCGCCCCCCCTCTGCGCGCCGCCACCGCGCGCGCGGCGCCGGGCGCTACAGCCCGTTCTCCTCCAGGAACCCGAACACGGTCGGCCAGTAGTCGGGGCTGAGCGACGCGCCGACGTGCGGCGCGCCGGGAGCGACCCAGAGGCGGCGCGGGCCGGGGTGTGCGTCGTGGATGCGGCGGACCACCGGCTCGGGCATCCGCTCGTCGGCCCCGTCCACGATCGCGAGCAGCGGGGCGCGGACCTGCCGCGCGGCCGCCACCGCGTCCACCTCGTCGGCGTCGAAGCCGGCCAGCCACTCGGCCATGGCGACCGAGAGGGGCACGATCGGCAGCCAGCCCGGGATGCGGTACAGCAGCCAGGCGTGGTGGCGGATCGTGTCGCGGTAGCTGTCGTAGGGCGCCTCCACCACGACCGCGCGCACGTCCGCGCGGCCGGCGGCGGCGAGCAGCGCCGCCACCCCGCCCATCGAGAAGCCGGCCAGGACCGCGCCCCTCTCGCCCGCGGGGTCGTGGCGCAGGAACTCGAGCGCGGCGCGCACGTCGCGCGACTCGTGGCCGCCGAGCGTGGTCCGCCGGCCTTCGCTGCCCCCGTGGCCGCGCAGGTCCAGCAGCAGCACCGGGTGGCCGCGCTCGCGCAGCCGCTCGCCGAACGAGGTGAAGCTCTCGAGGGTGTCCCCGACCCCGTGCGCGACGAGCACCGCGGCACGGCCGCGGCCGCCCGGCGCCCTCCACGCGCGCAGCCGCAGGCCGTCCGCGCGCAGCCAGACCTCGTCCCAGCCCGGGGGCGGCGTCCGGGACACCGGCCCGCGCACGGTCCGGGTCATGACGCTGGCGAAGGCGAGCGGCAGGAGGACGAAGACGGCGGTCGAGTAGAAGGCAACGCGGAGGAGGACGCGGCGGGCGCGGGCGCTCGCTCGCCCGGCAGGCGCGCTCACGCGCGCGATTGTATACTCCGCGCACACGACAAGGCCCGAGTGGAGATCATCCTCAACCGGCGCGGCGGCGTCCCGGTGCGGGACCAGCTCGTCACGCAGCTGGAGCTGAGGATCCTCGACGGCACCATCGCCCACGGCCAGCGGCTGCCCAGCGTGCGCGCGCTGGCGCGGCGGCTCCAGGTCCACCACAACACCGTGTCGGCCGCCTACCAGGACCTCGAGGCCTCCGGCCACGTGGAGCTGCGGCGCGGGGCCGGCGTGTTCGTGCGCGGGCCCGCGCCGGCCACCCTGGTCGAAGCGGCCGGGCTCGACGAGATGCTGCGCGTGGCGCTCCACGCCGCGTTCCGCAAGGGCTTCACCGGCCGCCAGATCCGCGCCACGGTCGAGCGGTGGCTCGCCGCCGCGCCGCCCGAGCGCGTGCTGGTCGTGGACCCGACGGCGCAGATGGCCGAGCTCCTGATGCACGAGGTGCGCGACACCGTGCGCGTCCCCGCCGCGTTCTGCACGCCGGACGACCTCGCCCGCGATCCGGGCCTGCTCACCGGCGCGCTGACCCTGGTGCTGCCCTACCACGAGGAGAAGATCCGGCAGATCGCGCCCGGCGCCGCGCTCGAGGTGCTCACCCTCGCGGTGCACGCCGAGGACCGCCAGGCGGTGCTGGCTTTGCCCCCCGGGAGCATCGTGCTGGTGGTCTCGCACTCGCCGAGCCTGCTGCCCTTCGCGTCGGTGTTCCTGAGCAGCCTGCGCGGCGACGACCTCGTGGTCGAGACACGGCTCCTGTCCGGCGGCCGGGAGTGGCGGCGGCTGGTGAAGGCGGCGGACCTCGTGCTCGCCGACGCGCTCTCCGCGGACACGGTGCGCAAGGCGGGCGCGCGGCGCCTGCGCGAGGTGCGGGTGGTGTCGGACAAGGCCCTGGAGCGGCTGCGCGAGGCGCTGACCATCATCGCCCCCGTGGTCGAGGTGCGGCCGCCCGGCCGCACGCGCTCCTGAGCGCGCCGCGCGCTCAGTCGCAGGGCCGCCGGACGTGCTCGGGGAACCGCCGGGCCAGCAGGGGGCACAGCGCGCGGGCGGTCAGCGCCGCCACCTCGCGTGCGCCCTCGTCGGCGAAGTGCACGAAGTCGTAGTAGAGGCGGGAGCTCTTGGGCAGCTCGCGCGCGAGGTCCACCACCAGCACCCCCTCGGCCGCGCCCACCTCGCGCACGACGTCGTTGTACTCCTCGAGGATGCGCCAGGCCAGGCCGCCGTGCAGCTTCTGCTTCGGGTCCACCTCGATCCAGCGCAGGCTCACGCCGGTGACGTCGTCCTTGTCGCCGCCGTAGAGCGCGGGCTGGGTGAGCAGCACCGGCTCCATCCCGTGCGCGCGGGAGAGCCGCACCAGCTCGCGCACGCGGCTGCGGTAGCCGGGCAGGCTCCTCTCCCGGTGGCGCTCGAGCAGCGCCTGCGCGCGCGGGCGGTCGGCCTCCATCTGCGGCGTGCGCGCGAGGTCCACCTCGCGGTAGCCCAGGCTGAGCTCGCGTGCCTCGAGGTGCCGCCGCAGGTCGAGCGCGTTGGCCACGATCGCGCTGTGCCGGGCCATCCGGTGCAGCACCGGCGCGCGCCCGGTCGCCACTTCCCGGCCGGTGGGCAGCTCGCGGCCGACGTCGTTGAGCCCGATCAGGAACAGCACCACCTTCGGCCGCAGCCGCCGCACCACCTGGTCGAGCAGCAGCAGGTGCCCGAACGTGGAGTGGCCGTCGAGCCCCGCGTTGTTGGCCCAGAACCGGTCGAAGCGTGGCGCCAGCGCCTGGCCCACGCGCTCGGGCCAGCTCGTGCCGTCGGTCAGGTAGAGGCACTCGGTCGTGCTCCCGCCCACCGCGAGCACGGTGAGGTGGCGGTCGAAGTCGCGCGGCGGCTCCGGCCCGCGGAACCCCAGCGCGTTCTTCGAGAACACGATGGTGGGCGCGAGCTTCGCGTTGGCGGTGTTGGTCATCGTCTCGCGGAAGCTCCGGGGGAGCACGATGCGGTCGCCGCGGATGCGGACCCCGAGGGGGTTGTAGAGGCGGAGGAACGCTTCGAGGAGCAGGAGCGCCGCCGCGCACCCGCCCAGCAGCAGCAGCAGGTTGCCCTTCCAGGCGGGGGCGGGCCGGGGGCGCTCGGGTCGGGGAGGCGTGGCGATCATCGGAGGAGGCCGGCGCGCCTGCGGCGGGCAGCATAGTATACGGAGACCAGGGATGAGCACCGAGGTCGGGGCCCCGGCCCCGGAGCCGCCGGACCAGGAGCCGCAGCCGCCGGTCCCCGCGCCGCCGCCGATCACTCCCGGTTCACCGGGGCGGTTCCGCCGCGTCGGCCGCTGGCTCCTCCAGGGGCCGCACGTCTCGCCGGAGGCCGGCCCGCCGCAATACACGTGGTGGCGGGTGATGTGCCTGACCGGGGTGGACTACTTCTCCACGCTCGGATACCAGCCCGGCATCGCCTTCCTGGCCGCCGGCATCCTCTCGCCGGTCGCCACGCTGGTGTTGGTGGCGGTGACGCTGTTCGTGGCGCTGCCCGTCTACAGCCTGGTGGCCGCGCGCTCGCCGCACGGGCAGGGCAGCATCGCCATGCTCGAGGAGCTGCTCCCGCGCTGGCGCGGCAAGGTGTTCGTGCTGGTGCTGCTCGGCTTCGCCCTCACCTCCTTCATCATCACGATCACGCTCTCCGCGGCGGACGCGACCGCGCACATCATCGAGAACCCCTGGGTGCCGCACGTGATGCACCGCCCGGTGGCGGTGACGCTGGTCCTGCTGGGCCTGCTCGGGGCGATGTTCCTGAAGGGCTTCCACGAGGCGATCGGCCTGGCCGTCGCCATCGTGGGTTTCTACCTCGGCCTGAACGCGGTGGTGCTGGCGGTCGCGCTCTACGAGGTGGCGCGCCACCCCGGCCTCCTCTCCGCGTGGCAGGCGGGCCTGTTCGCGGACCACGGCGACCCGTTGTCGATGTTCCTGGTCGCCGCGCTGCTCTTCCCGAAGCTGGCGCTCGGCCTGTCGGGGTTCGAGACCGGCGTGGCGGTGATGCCGCTGGTGAAGGGCGACGCCACCGACACGCCCGAGGTGCCGCGCGGGCGGATCCGCAACACGCGCAGGCTGCTCCTGACCGCGGCCCTGATCATGAGCGTGTTCCTGATCGGCAGCAGCCTGGTGACGACGGTCCTGATCCCGGCCGAGGCCTTCCAGAAGGGCGGCGAGGCCAACGGCCGCGCCCTGGCCTACCTCGCGCACCTCTACCTCGGGCACGGCTTCGGCACCGCGTACGACCTGGCCACCATCGCGATCCTGTGGTTCGCGGGCGCGTCGGCGATCGTCGGCCTGCTCAACCTGGTGCCCCGCTACCTGCCGCCCTACGGCATGGCCCCGGAATGGGCGCGCGCGACGCGCCCGCTGGTGTTCGTGTTCACCGCCGTCACGTTCCTGGTCACGGTCCTGTTCGGCGCGGACGTGGACGCGCAGGCCGGCGCCTACGCGACCGGCGTGCTGTTCCTGATGGCGTCGGCTTCGGTGGCGGTGACCATCGACCGCTGGGAGACCCGCGGGCGGCTGCTCTACCTGGCCATGACCCTGATCTTCGGCTACACGCTGGTGGCGAACATGGTCGAGCGGCCGGAGGGGATCAAGATCTCGGCGTTCTTCATCGCCGCCATCGTGGGCGCGTCGCTGTTCTCGCGCGCGATCCGCTCCACGGAGCTGCGCATCAGCTCGGTGCGCCTGAGCCCGCAGGCGCAGGCCTTCATCGACGAGATCGCCCCGCACGCGGTGCGCATCGTGGCCCACCGGCCGGACAAGCGCACGGAGCAGGAATACGACCGCAAGGAGCGCCAGGCCCGCGAGGACCACAGCCTCGAGGACGGCGAGCCGCTGCTGTTCCTCGAGGTCGGCCAGGGCGACGCCTCCGACTTCCGCGAGGACCTCTACGTGCGCGGGGTGCAGGTGGGCCGCCACCGCGTGCTGCGCTGCAAGAGCCCGGCGATCCCGAACGCGATCGCGGCGCTGCTGCTGCACCTCCAGCAGGAGACCCGCCACACGCCGCACGCCTACTTCGGCTGGACCGAAGGCAACCCGATCACCTACGTGCTGAAGTACCTGGCGCTGGGCGAGGGCGACACCGCGCCGGTCACCCGCGAGGTGCTGCGCAAGACGATCAAGAACCCGCTCGAGCGCCCGCGCATCCACGTGGGATGAGGGCCCCGGCGCGCACGGTGGGGGCCCTGGCCGTGCTCGGGTTCCTGGCCGTCGCGTTCACGCCGCTCGCGAACCGGCTGCACCCGGCGTTCGTGGTGCGGGCCGACGTCGGCCCCGCCGACGCGATCGTGGTGCTCGGAGCCGGGGCCAGCGCCGGCCATCTGGCCGAGCGCTCGCTCCGCCGCGCCGTCCACGGCGTCTCGCTCTACCACCGGCGGCTGGCCCCGGTCCTGGTGCTGCACGGGCCGCGCGAGGACGGGGTGGACGAGGCGGCGGAGCGCGCCGTGCTCGCGCGCGACCTCGCCGTGCCCGAGGACGCGATCGTGCTGGTGGACGGCCGCACGACGCGGGAGGAGGCGGCGCAGAGCTGGCGGGCGCTCGCCCCGCGGCGCCGCACGCGGATCCTGCTCGTCACCGGCTCGCACCACATGTGGCGGGCGCGGGCGATGTTCGAGCGCGCGGGCTT
>DATBIZ010000595.1:0-10454 GCA_036556645.1 Vicinamibacteria bacterium
CGGCGATTCCGGCCGGGCGCTGAACAGCTCGTCCACTACGCGCGTGCCGCCGCAGCGCGAGACCCCGCCAGGCCCGCCGAATCTCCGCGACGCTCGGGCCGCGCTGCCCGAGGGTGGGCTACCGCGCCCGTGGTAGATGGAAACGGGAGCGTGAAGTGCAACCGTGTAGCGTTGCCAGGTTCGCCCTCTCCGCCCAGATCCGGCCGCGGTGCGCTTCGACGGATGCACTCTGAGATGCGGAGGCCGGGGCCACCGCGGCGCGGTCGCCCTTCGAGGCCTCGTCCGACTTCTTCCGCACCCGTGCGGAGGCTGTCGTCGGTCTTCAGGCGCTCCGGCGAAGCCGCACGGCGCTTGCGACGCATCACTCCGACTCTCTCTTCTTGCCGCCGTGAACCGGCCGCGAGGCCGGTGCCTCGCTCAGGGCTGCTCCGGCTCCGGCTCGTCCCCCACCATCAGGCCGCACTCGCGGCACTCGACCGTGCCCGCGACGACGACGCCACCGCAGGCAGGGCAAAGCCGGCTTTCCGCGCCGCTCGCGGCGTGCTCCTCCTCGGCCGTACCCGGCGGCGGCAGCCCGAGCGACACCAGCGCGGCCGCACCGTCCTCGGGCCGCACGCACAGCCAATAACCCACGCGCGCCGCCGCTGCGTCGCGTTGCGCATCGCCCTCGGCGGACGGGGCGCGCTGGACGGCCTGGTTCTGCCGGATCCGGCACGCGATCCCTTGCGCGACGAGCGTGTCCGCAGGCTCGACGAGCCGCGTCGCGTTCTCGTCGAAGAGCAGCGTCTGGGTGAACTCCTCGCTCGGATCGGACGGTGCTTCGACCGAAGGCTCGGGTGCAGCCGCCTGCCCCTCGCGCTCGTAGCGGTCCTGGAGCGCGCCGCCACAATCCGCGCAGACCGCGATCTCGGGCCGGTACTCCTCGCCGCAGTCGACGCAGATCCTGACGTGCATCCGGCAAAGCCCTGTGGCGCGGATTCTACGCGCTGCGGCGGCCACCGGCCCCGGAGTCGCGCGTACGGGCTGTCCCTCCGGACACACACCCGCTGGACGCCCGCCATGACTCGCGCGCTGCGCACGGCCGCGGTCGCGGGCCCCGTTCCCTCCCGGCGCACGGTAGCCCACTACGTGGCCGTCTGGCGTGGGGCGCCCATCCGGGCGGTTGATCGGGCCGGACCATGTCGTTAGACTCCGGGCCACCGGAGAACCTCTTGAAGCACTGGCAGGAGCTCGGACAGATCCTGGAGCGAGTGCTTCGCCTCGCGCGCGCGGGGCAGCCGGCCGCGCTCGCCACCGTGACCGGCATCCGCGGCTCGGCCTATCGCCGTCCCGGTGCGCGCCTGCTGATCGAGCCGGACGGGGCCGCCCTCGGCGGCGTGAGCGGTGGCTGCCTCGAGGAGGACGTCCGCGAGGCCGGCCTCCAGGTCCTCCGCACCGGGACCGCGCGGGTTCTTCATTACGAAACGGGCGGCGACGACACGAACGTGTGGGGCCTGGGCCTCGGCTGCGACGGCGCGGTGGACATCGCCGTCCAGGCGATCACGCCCGAGGACGCGCTCGGCGTGTGGGCCCGGGTGCGCGAGATGCTCGGCGGCGAGGCGCCCTTCGCGATCGCGCTGCGCGTGGTCGCGGGCGGGGGTGGCCACGTGATGCTCGTGGGCGAATCGGGCCGGCTGGCGGGGGGCCTCGACGACGCCGGGGCCGAGGTCCAGGCGATCGAGGCGGCGACCGCGGCGGTCCGCGCGCGCCGCGCCGGGGCTCGTGCCACGGGTCCCGGCACGTTCTTCGAGGCGCTGCTGCCCCCGCCGAAGCTGCTGGTGTGCGGCGCGGGCGACGACGCCCGGCCGCTGGTGGCGGCGGCCGCGACCGTGGGCTTCCGCGTCCTCGTGGCCGACCACCGCGCGGCGTACGCCACGGGCGAGCGCTTTCCGCAGGCGCACGCGGTCGTCCTGGCGCGTCCCGAAGACGCGTCGGCCGAGCCTCCGGCCGATGCCCGCACCTGTGCGGTGGTCATGACGCACTCGCTCAAGCGCGACGCCGAGTGGGTCCGGCGCCTGGCCGCGACCGACGTGCCCTATATCGGCGTCCTCGGCCCGCGCGCCCGCACGGAGAGGATCGTGGCCGGGCTGCCCGCGTCCGCCACGGACCGCGTGTTCGGGCCCGTCGGCCTCGACCTCGGCGCGGAAGGGCCGGAGCAGGTGGCGCTGAGCATCCTGGCCGAGGTCCTGGCCGTCACCGCCGGACGCGAGCCGCGCCACCTGCGCGAGCGCGCGGTGCCCGTCCATGCCTGAGGCCAGGGTCGCCGCGATCGTGCTGGCGGCGGGCGCCTCCACGCGCATGGGACGCAACAAGCTGCTGCTCGACGTGGCGGGCGAATCGCTGGTGCGCCGCGCGGTCCGGGCGGCCATCGAGGGCGGCGTGGACGAGGTGGTGGTCGTCCTCGGCCACGACGAGCAGCGCGTGCGCGCCGAGCTGGACGGGCTCGCCTGCGTGCCCGTGGTGAACCCCGATCACGCCGAGGGCGCCGGCACCTCGGTGCGCACCGGCGTGCGGCAGGCCGCGGGGGCGGACGCGCTGATGGTCGTGCTCGCCGACATGCCGTTCGTGACCTCCGAGATGATCGCCACGCTCGCGCGGCGCTATCGCGCCACCAGGGCTCCCCTGGTCGTCTCCCACTACGGCGACGTGCAGGCGCCTCCCACGCTCTACGACCGCGCCCTCTTCGAGGAGCTGCTCGCCATCCCCGGCGAGCGCTGCGCGAAGCAGGTCGTCAAGCGGCACGAGGCGGAGGCCGAGGTCGTGACGTGGCCGGCCGCCGCCCTGCGCGACATCGACGTTCCCGCCGACTACGACGGCGTCCGCGCCGAGCTGGCCGGGGGCTGAGCGATGCGCCGGGAGCTGCTCGACCTCGCCGCGGAGCTCGCCCGCCGCGGAGAGCCGTTCGCCTTCGCCACCGTGATCGCGCGCAAGCCGCCCATGTCCGCGCAGGTGGGCGACATGGCGCTGGTCACGCGCGAGGGTTTCCACGGCTGGGTGGGCGGAAGCTGCACGCGGCCGACCGTCATCGAGGAGGCGCGCCTGGCCCTCGCCGACGGCCTGCCCCGGCTCGTCTCCCTCGATCCCGATCCCGAGTCGCAGCGGCGGCCCGGCCTGACCGTTCACCCGATGACCTGCCACAGCGGAGGCAGCGTGGAGATCCACATCCAGCCGGTCCTTCCCGCGCCGCGCGTGGTCGTCTACGGCGTCTCGCCCACCGCGCGCGCCCTCTCCCGCCTGGCCGTCGCCATGGGCTACGCGGTGTGGGCCGTGGATTCCCACGCGGACGCCTCCGCCTTCCCCGGCGCCGAGCGCGTGATCACCGAGACGGGCGCGCTCCCCCGCGCCGGCACGTCGGTCCCGGCGTTCGCGGTCGTGGCCACGCAGGGCCAGTGGGACGAGGAGGCGCTGGCGGTCGCGCTCGCGCACGAGCCCGACTACCTGGCCGTGGTCGCGAGCCCGAAGCGCTACGCCGAGATGCGCGCGCTGCTCGGCGGGCGCGTGCCCGAGGCCGCGCTCGCGCGGGTCAAGAACCCGGCCGGGCTCGACCTGGGCGCCCGCACGCCGGAGGAGATCGCGCTGAGCATCCTGGCCGAGATCGTCCAGGAGCGGCGCGCGGCGGCGCCGAAGGCCCTGGCGCCCGAGGTGCCGGCCGCGGAGGCCGTGGACCCCGTCTGCGGCATGACCGTCCGCGTGGAGGGCGCGCGCCATCGCGCGCAGCACGGCGGGCGCGACTTCTACTTCTGCGCGGCGGGCTGCCGCGAGCGCTTCCTGGCCGCCCCGGAGCGCTACCTCTCGCCGGCCGGGGCGCCGTGAACCCCGCGATCCAGTCCGTGCTCGCGTCCCTGGAGGCGCAGGGATACGTGGCGGACGCGGAGGTCGCCACCGCCGTGTTCCTGGCCCGCGAGATGCGCAAGCCGCTGCTCGTGGAGGGCGACGCCGGCGTCGGCAAGACCGAGCTGGCCAAGGCGCTCTCGCGGCTGCTGGCGACCGAGCTGATCCGGCTCCAGTGTTACGAAGGGCTCGACGTGCAGACCGCGCTGTACGAGTGGGACTACGCCCGGCAGCTCCTGCGCCTGCGCCTGTCCGAAGGCCGGGGCGAGGACCCGGAAGCGGTCGAGGCGCGGATCTTCAGCCGGGAGTACCTGCTGGAGCGGCCGCTCCTGCGCGCGCTCACGCACGGAAGCCGCGCGCCCGTCCTGCTCATCGACGAGGTGGACCGCGCCGACGAGGGCTTCGAGGCGTTCCTGCTGGAGCTGCTCTCGGACTTCCAGGTCACGATCCCGGAGCTGGGGACCATCCACGCCGAGCATCCGCCCTACGTCGTCCTCACCTCCAACCGCACGCGCGACCTGGGCGACGCGCTGCGCCGCCGGTGCCTGTACCTCTACATGGAGCACCCCAGCCTGGAGAAGGAGGTCCGGATCATCCGCACGCGCTGGCCGGAGGCGCCGGAGCGGCTGGCGCGCGAGGTCGGACGCTTCCTGCAGGCGCTGCGCGCGCGGGAGCTGGTGAAGTCGCCCGGCGTGGCGGAGACGCTCGACTGGACGCAGGCGCTCGTGACCCTGGGTCAGCGCTCGCTGGAGCCGGAGGTCGTGACGCAGACGATCGGCTGCCTGCTCAAGGACCGGCACGACCTGGGCGCGCTGACGGAGAGCGACGTGGCCGCGCTGGTCGCGGCGGCGCAGCAGGAGCCGGCGTGAAGGACCTCCCGCTCCGGCTCGCGCGCCTGGGCCGCGCGCTGCGGTCGCTCGGGGTGGCCACCACGCTGCGCGACGAGCTGGACGCGGCAGACGCGCTCGCGATCGTGGACCGCGGCGACCGGGCCGAGGTCCACCGGGCGCTGCGGATCGCGCTGAAGATCGCCCGCGGGGACTTCGCCACGTTCGACCGCCTGTTCGACGCGTTCTGGCGCGGCGAGACCGAAAGGGCGCCCGCACCGCGGCCGCGCGAGGCCCCGGCCGCGCCGCGCGGGGCGCTCGCCTGGGATCCCGACCGCGGCGGCAGGGGTGCCGGCGCGGCCTCGGAGGGCGACCGCCCCGGCTACAGCCCCGAGGCGCTGTTGCGCCGCAAGCCGTTCGAGCAGGCGTGGTCGGAGGCGGACCTGGCGCGCATGGAGCGCCTGCTGGCCCGGCTGGCGCGGCGGGTGGCCACCCGGCGCAGCCGGCGGCTCGTGCCCACCCGCGGCCGCGGGCGCGCGGACGTGCGCGGGAGCTACCGCGGCGCGCTGCGCACGGCCGGCGAGTTCGTGCACCTGGCGCGGCGGGCGCGGGCCGTCGAGGAGCCGCGCCTCGCCTTCCTCCTGGACACGAGCGGCTCGATGGATACGCACAGCCGGTTCCTGCTGACCTTCGCCCTGTCGGTGCGGCGCGCCACCCCGGGCGCCGAGGTGTTCGCGTTCAACAGCGAGCTGGTGCACCTCACCCGGCTGCTGCGGCCCGGCCGCATCGGCCTCACGCTCGACCGGCTCGCCGCGGCGGTCCCGGACTGGTCGGGCGGGACGCGCATCGGCGCGTGCCTGGCCGCCTTCCACGACCGTCACCTGGCGCGCTGGCCCGCGGGCAGGACGGTGGTGGTCGTGCTGAGCGACGGGCTCGACCGCGGCGACCGGGCGGCGCTGGCCGGCGCGGTCCGGCGCATCCAGCGTCGCGCGCGCCGGCTCATCTGGCTGAACCCCCTTCTCGGCGACGCGCGCTACGAGCCGGAGGCCGGCGGCATGCGCGCCGCGCTGCCGTTCGTGGACCACTTCGCCTCCGCCCACGACTTCGCGTCGCTCGAGCGGCTCGTGCCGCGGCTGGTGCACTAGATGGCGATGCAGTTCGAGCACGCGTTCGACGTCAAGGCCGCGCCCGAGGCGGTGTGGGCCTACCTCACCGATCCCTACCGCGTGGCGCCCGCCCTGCCCGGGGCCTCGATCACGGAGAAGGTGGACGAGCACACCTATGCCGGCGGCATCACGGTGAAGGTGGGGCCGGTCACGGCGAAGTACCGCGGCACCGTGAAGTTCGAGTCCCTCGATCCGGTGGCGCGGACCGCCGAGATCGTGGCCCGCGGCCAGGACACGAGCGGCCGGGGCGGGGCCGACATGCGGATGAGCAGCCGCATCGCCGGCGGCCCCGAGGGCGGCAGCCGGGTGACCGTGGCCTCGATGGTGAACGTCACCGGCGTCATGGCCCAGTTCGGGCGCGGCCTGATGCAGGACGTCTCGAACGAGATGCTGCAGCGGTTCACGGAGGCGATGCGCGCGGAGCTGGAGAGGCCGGAGCCCGCGCCTGCGCCCGAAGCCGTCCCGGCCGCCGCCGGCGCGACGCCGGTCACGACGAGCGCGCCCCCGGCCGCCGCGAGCGCGCCGCCGCTCGAGCTCTCGTCCTTCGTCTTCCGCCGGCCCGCGTTCTGGATCGCCGTCGTCTTCCTGGCCGCCGTCCTCATCTGGTGGTGGTTTCGCTGACGCGAAAGGAGTCGCTGCGATGATTCCCCCGGCCTTCGACTATCACTCTCCGCGGACGCTTCCCGAGGCCCTCGCGCTGCTCGGTCGCTACGGCGACGAGGCGAAGGTCCTCTCGGGCGGACAGAGCCTGTTGCCGCTGCTCAAGCTGCGCTTCGCCCAGCCGGCGCACCTGGTGGACATCGGCCGCATCCCCGGCCTCGACTACATAAGAGAGGACGGCGGCGTCCTGAAGATCGGCGCCCTGGCGCGGGAGGCGGCCCTCGAGACGTCCGAGGTGGTGCGCTCCAGGTACCCGATCCTGGCCGACACCGCGGCGGTGATCGCGGACCCGATCGTGCGCAACCTGGCCACCGTGTGCGGGAACCTCGCCCACGGCGACCCCGCCAACGACCACCCCGCCACCATGCTGGCCATCGGGGCCGAGGTGGTGGCCACCGGACCGCAGGGCGCGCGCACGATCCCGATCGCGCAGTTCTTCACGGGCATCTTCACCACCGCGCTCGCCCCGAACGAGGTGCTGACCGAGATCCGCATCCCGGCGCCGCCGCCGGGCAGCGGCGGCGCGTACGTGAAGCTCGAACGCAAGGTCGGCGACTTCGCCACCGCGGGCGCCGCCGCCTTCCTCGTCCTCAAGGGCGACGTCGTGCAGAGCGCCGGCATCGGGCTGACCAACCTCGGCCCCACCCCGATCAAGGCGCGCGAGGCCGAAGGCTACCTGGCCGGGAAGAAGGCCGACGAGAGCACGTTCGCGGAGGCGGGCCGGATCGCCGCCTCCGCCGCCCGGCCGGGCGCCGACCGCCGCGGCTCGGTCGAATACAAGAGGGAGATGGCCCGCGTCCTCACGGTGCGGGCCCTGCGCAAGGCCGCCGGGCGCGCGGCGGGGAGGTAGCCATGGCCAGGCATACGGTCCAACTGACGGTCAACGGCGCGCCGCGCTCGGCGGAGGTCGAGTCGCGCCTGCTGCTCGTGCACCTGCTGCGCGACGAGTTCCGCCTCACCGGCACGCACATCGGCTGCGACACCACGCACTGCGGGGCCTGCACCGTGCTGCTCGACGGCGTGCCCGTCAAGTCGTGCACGGTGCTGGCGGTGCAGGCCGACGGCCGCCAGGTGCAGACGGTGGAGGGGCTGGCCCGCGACGGCGCGCTGCACCCGATCCAGGAGGGGTTCATGCAGGAGCACGGCCTGCAGTGCGGCTTCTGCACCCCGGGCATGATGCTGACCGGCGCCGCCCTGCTCGAGCGCACGAAGAGCCCCGGCGAGGACGAGATCCGGCGCGCGATCTCCGGCAACCTGTGCCGGTGCACTGGCTACGTGAACATCGTGAAGGCGGTGCAGCACGCGGCCGCCAAGATGCGGTAGGAGGTCGCCATGTCCAGCACGCCACGCACCAGCCCCGAGGTCGGCGGGATGGGGCACTCGATCAGGCGCAAGGAAGACCCGCGTTTCCTCCGCGGCCAGGGCCAATACGTGGACGACGTCGTGCTGCCGGGGATGGTCTACATGGACATCGTGCGCAGCCCGTTCGCCCACGCGAAGATCCGCAGGATCGACACCTCCGCCGCCCTGAAGGTGCCCGGCGTCCTCGCCGTGATCACCGGCGAGACCCTGGCGCAATACAAGCTGCACTGGATGCCGACCTTGATGTCGGACACCCAGATGGTGCTGCCGACCGAGAAGGTCATGTACCAGGCGCAGGAGGTGGCGGCGGTGATCGCCACCAGCCGCTACACCGCGGCCGACGGCGTGGCCGCGGTGGAGGTGGACTACGACCCGCTGCCGGTGGTGGTGGATCCGTTCAAGGCCCTGGAGCCGGGAGCGCCCGTCCTGCGCACGGACAAGCCGGACAAGAAGGACAACCGGATCTTCCACTGGGAGACGGGCGACCGCGCGGCCACGGACCGCGCGATCAAGGAGGCGGCCGCGGTCGTCCGGCAGCGCATCTACATCCCACGCATCCACGTCGCCTCGATCGAGACCTGCGGCTGCGTGGCCTCGTTCAACAAGACCGACGGCAAGCTGACGGTCTGGATGACCACGCAGGCGCCCCACGCGATCCGCACCGTGTTCGCGCTGGTGGCCGGGCACGTGGGCCTGTCCGAGGAGAGGATCCGCATCATCTCGCCCGACATCGGCGGCGGCTTCGGGGGCAAGGTCCCGGTGTACCCCGGCTACGTGATCGCGGTGGCCGCCTCCGTGGTCACCGGGCTGCCCGTCAAGTGGATCGAGGACCGCATGGAGAACCTCCAGGCGGACTCGTTCGCCCGCGATTACCACATGGACGCCGAGCTGGCCGCGGACGCGAGCGGCAGGATCACCGCGCTGCGGATCAAGACCGTGGCCGACCACGGCTACGCGGACGCGGCGGCCAACCCGTCGAAGTTCCCGGCCGGCCTCTTCTCCGTCTGCACCGGGTCCTACGACATCAAGAACGCGTTCGTCGAGGTGGACGGCGTCTACACGAACAAGCCGCCGGGCGGCATCGCCTACCGCTGCTCGTTCCGGGTCACGGAGGCCGCCCACGCCATCGAGCGCATGACGGACATGCTGGCCCAGGAGCTGAAGGTGGACGCCGCGGAGTTCCGGCTGAAGAACTTCATCGCCGCCGACAAGTTCCCCTACCGCTCGGCGCTGGGCTGGGAGTACGACAGCGGCAACTACGAGGGCGCGCTGAAGAAGGCCATGGACCAGATCGGCTACGCGGCGCTGCGCCAGGAGCAGGCGGAGAAGCGCGCGCGCGGCGAGCTGATGGGCATCGGCATCTCCAGCTTCACCGAGATCGTGGGCGCCGGCCCCTCCAAGCACTTCGACATCCTGGGCATCAAGATGTTCGACTCCTGCGAGCTGCGCGTGCACCCCACCGGCAAGGTCCTCGCCCGCTTCGGGACGAAGTCGCAGGGACAGGGCCACGAGACCACCTACGCGCAGATCATCGCGGAGGAGCTGGGCATCCCCGCCGCGCACATCCAGGTCGAGGAGGGCGACACGGACACCGCTCCCTACGGCCTGGGCACCTACGCGAGCCGCTCCACCCCGGTGGCCGGCGCGGCGACCGCGATCGCGGCGCGCAAGGTGCGGGACAAGGCGAGGAAGATCGCCGCGCACCTGCTGGAGGTGAGCGAAGACGACCTGGTGTGGGAGCCGGGCAAGTTCTCGGTGAAGGGCGCGCCCGCGAAGAGCAAGACCATCCAGGAGATCGCGCTGGCCGCCTACACCAACCACCCGCCGGGCATGGAGGCGGGGCTGGAAGCCGTGAACTACTACGACCCGCCCAACCTCACGTTCCCGTTCGGCAGCTACATCTGCGTGGTGGACCTCGACCGCGGAACCGGCGAGGTCAAGATCCGCCGGTTCGTGGCCATCGACGACTGCGGCAACATCATCAACCCGATGATCGTGCAGGGACAGGTGCACGGCGGGCTGACCATGGGCATGGCGCCCGCGCTGCTGGAGGAGATCAGCTACGACGAGTCCGGCAACGTCCAGGGCGGGAGCTTCATGGACTACCTGGTGCCCACCGCCGTGGAGACGCCCAAGTGGGAGACCGGCCACACGGTCACCCCCTCGCCGCACCACCCGCTGGGCGCAAAGGGCGTCGGCGAGTCGGCCACGGTGGGCGCGCCGCCCGCGATCGCGAACGCGGTGGTGGACGCGCTCGCGCACCTGGGCGTGCGGCACATCGACATCCCCATCACGCCGGAGAAGGTGTGGCGCATCCTGAAGGAGAAGGGGGTGGCCGAATAGCCGTCATGTCGGTCCTGGCCTCGGCGCGTTCGGCGTCCTGGGCCTCCCTCGCCGGAGGCCTGGGCGCCCTCCTGCTGCCCAAGTGCCCGCTCTGCTTCGCGGCCTACGGCAGCGCGCTCGGGGCCCTCGGCGTGGGCCCGTCCGCGTACGGGCCGCTCGTCGGCGCGCTCCTCGCGCTCGGCGTGGGCGTGTCGGTGGCCCTCGTCTTCGCGCTCTCCGTCCGCCG
>DATBIZ010000596.1:0-5427 GCA_036556645.1 Vicinamibacteria bacterium
CACGGCGCGGGTGTCGGTCTCGGTGCCGCCGTCCACGAGCAGCGCGTCGAGCAGCAAGCGCTCGTGGCCCCGCAGGGCGGTGGGCGCGACGCGCAGGCGCAGGTGCCGCACGGACGAGTCGGTCTCGTCCGGCCAGGTCTCGATCTTCCCCTCGGCTTCGAGGCGGGCCAGCGTGGCCGCGACCTCCGCCGCGCCGATCGAGCGGTCCCAGACCGCGCCCACCACCTCGGCCGGGAAGGCCAGCACGTTGTCCGCGAGCCACGCCTCGTCGATCCGCTCCGGCGGCGTCAACGGCTCGAGGCGGCCGGCCGCGCGCTCGCCGCGCCAGAACAGCCACACGCGCATGGCCACGACGAAACCGACGGCGGCGAAGATCGCCCAGGCCCAGCCCGGCGGCGGCGTCGTCGGGGCCGGCACCGGAGGCGCCACCGGCGCGGCGGCGGCCGGCGCCGCCCCTTCGACCGCGACGTCGAGAAGGACGCGATGGCCGGTGCCGGGAGCGAGCGGTCCGACCGTACGGCGCGCCGGCATCTCGCCCAGGGCGCGCACGCCGGGGCCCAGGCGCAGGTCCACGCTCAGGCGCTCGACCGGCCCGGACCGCTTCGGCAGGCCGAAGTCGTAATCGAGCCGGTAGCGTCCCGCCTGCGGGCGCAGCACGCCCGAGACCGTGTACTCGAGCTCGTAGACGATCTCGCGGGCCCGGAACGGCGGGTCGTTCGGCGCGCGGCTGCGCCAGCGCAGCACGGTCGGCCCCGCCCACGTGTATTCGTCCACCCGCGGCGGCTGCCCTTCGCGCAGCGCGATCGGGCCCTCCGGCGCGATGCGGCTCAGCCGGTGGAGCTGGACCGACTCGCCGCGGCCCAGCTCGAACACGCGCTCGCCGCCGTTCCAGTCGCCGGTGAACACCATGGCCTGGCGCTCGCGCACCCGCAGCCCGCCGTCCGCGCCGAGCTGCGCGGAGACGTCGATCGCGCGCCAGTGCAGCTCGCGCGGCTGCGCGGCGGCGGCGCCCGCGGCGAAGAGGTGCGCCAGGACGGCGGCGGCGACGGCCCACTCGCGCATCGTGTTGTTCGTCCTCCCGGGGCGCCGCG
The DNA here is from genome assembly GCA_036556645.1 of Vicinamibacteria bacterium. Classification (GTDB taxonomy): domain Bacteria; phylum Acidobacteriota; class Vicinamibacteria; order Fen-336; family Fen-336; genus DATKEG01. Next base: position 1,092 of record DATBIZ010000596.1, read on the forward strand.
AGGGCGCGGTCAGGAGAGCGGATCGTGGAAACGCTCGCAGAGGTCCACCAGCGTCTTGACGCCGAAGCCGAGCGCGCCGGCCTCGTAGTACTTCCACTCCTTGTCCTTGAACATCGGCCCCGCGATGTCGAGGTGCGCCCAGGCGGCGCCGGCCGGCACGAACTCCTTCAGGAACAGCCCGGCCGTGATCGCGCCGGCCACGCCGCCGGCGGCGATGTTGTTGATGTCCGCGTAGGGGGTCTTCAGCGTCTCGCGGTACTCCTCGACCAGCGGCAGCTCCCAGAACGCCTCGCCGTGGTGCTCGCCGGAGCGGATCACGCGCTGCACCAGGTCGCGGTCGTTGCCCATCACGCCGGCCACGCTCGGCCCCAGCGCGCGCACGCAGGCGCCGGTGAGGGTGGCGATGTCCACCACGTGCGTGGCGCCCTCCTCGCCGGCGCGGGCGAGGCCGTCCGTCAGCACGAGGCGGCCCTCGGCGTCGGTGTTGTCCACCATCACCGACTTGCCGTTCTTGGCCGTGAAGATGTCGCCCGGCCGCTGCGCGTTCGCGTCGGGCATGTTCTCCGCGCAGCACATCACGCCCACCACCTTCACGTCGGGGGCGAGCCGGCCCAGCGCGCGCATCGTGCCGAGCACGGCCGCCGCGCCCGCCATGTCGCCCTTCATCTCCCACATGTGGTCGCCGGGCTTGAGGCTGATCCCGCCCGAGTCGAAGGTGATGCCCTTGCCCACCAGGGTGAGCGTCTCGCGGGAGGCCTGGCGCGGCACGTGGCGGAGGATGATCATCCGCGGCGGGTTCGCGCTGCCCTGGCCCACGCGCAGCGTGCCCAGGTACCCGCGCGCCTTCAGCCCGGCGGGGTCGAGGATCTCGACCTCCAGGGAGACCTCCTTGGCGATCTCGCCCGCGCGCTCGGCCAGCGCCTGCGGCGTGATCACGGAGGCCGGCTCGTTGATCAGGTCGCGGGCCAGGTTCACGTTCTCCGAGACCCAGGCGTAGCGCGACTTGCGCGCCTCGGCGTCGGCCTGGTGGTCCGGGTGCACGAGCACCACGACCTGGGCGTCCTTCTGCAGGAACTCGTCCTTCTCCTGCTTGTAGCGGTCGAACGAGTACGCGCCCACCACCGCGCCCTCCACCGCCTTGCCCACCAGCGGGGCGGAGTCGGCCGCGTTCAGCGCGATCCCCACCCGGGGCAGGCGCAGGTCACGCGCCAGGCGCAGCGCGCGGGCGGTGAACGTCTTCACGTTCTCCCAGAGGTTCCAGCTCTTCAGGCTGGGGCTCCAGTAGGCCACCAGCGCGCGCGCGGAGGCGCCGTCGGGAAGCGTGGCGAAGTACTCGCGCTTGAGCGTCTTCTCGCGGAAGCCGGAGAGGGCGCGGTCGAGGTGGACGCCGATCGCGGGGTCGTCGGCCGCGTGCAGCGTCTTTTCGTCGTCGAGGATGAAGACGAGGAGGTCGAGCGGGGTCTGCGACACCGGCGCGAACGACAGCTTGATGTTCATGGGACCTCGTCGCGCTTGCGCGGGCCGCGTGGGACGTCGGGCGGCACAGCCGCGGAATTATACTGCAGCGATGTCCGCCCCGAAGCTCGCGGTGTTCGGCGTGCCCACCGCGGCGGGCGCCGCCGCGCCGGGCCTCGAGCGGGCGCCCTTCGCGCTGCGGCAGGCCGGCCTGCTCGAGCGGCTGCGCGAGACCGGCGCGCGCGTGGTGAACCTGTCCGACCTCTCGCTCTTCCCCTACCGCGACGACGACGAGCACCCCCGCGCGCGCAACGCGGACGTGGTCGCCTGCGCGGTGCGCGCGGCGGCCGACGAGATGACCCGCGCGCTGGCGGAGGGGTTCACCATCGTCCTGGGCGGCGACTGCACGCTGGCACTGGGCGCGGTCGCGGGCGCGCGCGCGGCGCTGGGCCGGCGGGTGGGGCTCGTGTACCTGGACGCGAACGCGGACCTCAACACCGAGGAGACGACGCCGTCGGGCCGCCTGCACGGGATGGCGCTCGCCCTCGCGCTGGGCCGCGGCCCGCGCGAGGTGCTCGAGGCGGCGGGGCCGGCCCCCGCGGACGAGGGAGACCACGTCGCGCTGGTCGGGTTCCGCGAGCTGGATCCGGGCGAGCGGCCCGCGCTGGGCGATCTGGGGCTCGCGTTGCCGGCGATGGCCGCGCGCCGGCTCGGCATGCGCGCGACGGCGGCCCTGGCCCTCGACGCGGTCGCCAACGAAGACGGGCCGGTGGTCGTCCACCTCGACGTGGACGTGATCGACCCCGCGGAGATGCCGGCCAAGGGCTCGCACACGCCCGGCGCGGCGCTCTCGCTGGCCGAGGTGTCCGACCTGCTCACCGCGCTGGCCGCCTCGCCGCGGGTGGTGGCCCTCGAGGTCGCCGAGTTCCAGCCGGAGAAGGACCCCGACGGCACCAGCGCGGCGCGCGTGGTGGAGCTTCTCGCGCGCGCGATGGCCCGGCGCCTGCGCGCCTGACCCGCGCCGCCCGTCAGAACGCGATCGGCACGTCGAGCTGGATCATGTCGTAGCCCTGCCCCGCGAGCGGATCGTCGAGCGCGCGCGTGTAGGACAGGCCGGGACGCACGACGCGGCGTCCGGCGCGCAGGTGCAGGCGCGGGCCGATGGCGGCGGTCAGCGTCTCGCGCGCGGCCGCGCTCGCGCGCACCGGCGCGGCCTCGGTCATCCAGCGCTGCACGCGCAGCTCGGCGCCCAGCGAGAGGCGGCTGGTCAGGAAGCGGCCGGCGTGCAGGCCCACGGTCAGGTTGGTCCGCCGGCCGTCCTGCGTCCGCGGGCCGCGCACCCGCGTGAGCTGCAGGACCGTCGCCTCCGCCTGCAGCGTGAGGCCCGGCGTGACGCGTGCGAGGCCGGCGCCGCCGATCAAGGTCCAGTAGTTCACCGCGAACAGGGCGTTGTCCATGGCCGAGCGGGCGGGGATCGCGCGCGCCGCCGCGGCCGCCGCCCCCGCGCGGGGCCGGCCGCCGCCGCCGGCGCCGACGGGCAGGGTGGTGGCGCCGAACAGCGACAGCCGCCACCCGCGCGGGAGCGGCCGCACGTAGCTCGTCCCGAGCAGCGGGTTCGAGAACGCGGTGCCGGAGGCCTCCCCGGCGCCTCGCGGCGCCGCGTTGCGGATCCACGACACGCGCACCAGCGGCGCCCAGCGGGCGCTCGCTCGACGGCTGGCGATGACGCTCTCCACCAGCGTGCGGCCGGCGGCGCCCGTGCGCGGGTCCTCGTAGAGGGCGACCGTCGTGTCGAGACGGATCACCGAGGTGGCGGTGGCCGGACGGAGGAGCCAGGGAAGCGAATAGGGCGGCGGCGCGGGCGAAGGGGGCGCCTGGGCCGCCGCCGGGCTCGCCAGGAGCACGACGCCGCACCACGCGAGCCGGCCGGCGCGCGTCACCCGATCAGGGTAGCGTGCGGCCGGGCCGGACGGGGCGGCGCCGATCAGTCGTTGACCGCCCGCCGCTCGGGCACGACTACCGCCGGCTGGCGGCGGCGTCCGGTGCGGATCACCCAGTAGAGCGCGCCCGCGATCACGGCGAGCCCGCCCGCGATCGCCGCCACGAAGATGCTCACGGTCGAGAGCAGGATGCTGCGCTCGTCCATCAGCGCCGCGAACTCGAGCGGCCGCCCCTGCAGTCCCTGCGCGACGTCCTGCCGCCAGCCGACGATGTTGCCCCGCTCCACGCCGTCGTGCGCATTGTGGTGCCAGAAGATCTTGCTCGGCAGGTGGAAGCGCACCGCGAGCAGCCCGTCGTCGGCGGCCGGCGCGCGCGCCGCCGCCCGCCACGCTCCGTGCAGCCGGAGCCGCTCGCCTTCGGGCGCGAGCCGGATCTGCAGGTCCGGGAACGCCGGCGTCCCGCTCAGACGGTTGACGTCCTCGAACTCGGCCGCCACGAAGAGGTACGGCCGCCCGGCGCGGCGGGTCACGCTCACCTTGCGCACGCGCAGCCCGGACCGCTCGAACAGGGCGCGGCCCGCCTGCTTCAACGCCTCGGCGTCGGCCTCCGCCGGAAGTCCCTTGAACGCCGCCCACAGGTCGGGCCGCCCGGTCACGAACACGGTGCCCGAGCCGTCCACCTCGAGCCAGAACTCGTGCTCGTATTCGTAGGCGACGCAGGAGCGGAGGCCGGCCAGGAGGAGGAGCAGGGCGGCGAGGCGGGGGAGCATCAGGGTCGGGGCATCTTAGCGGATAGGGGCCGGGGAGAGGGCCGTGCGCCAACGGACGCCCGTTGACGAACGGCCCTGACGCGTGAAGGAAGTGCCGCGCGGCCCCGCGCCGAACCGCCCCCTGGCACCCGAGGCGATAACATGGACGGTTCCCCGATGCCCCGCCGCGAG
>DATBIZ010000597.1:0-5125 GCA_036556645.1 Vicinamibacteria bacterium
GTGTCCGCCCAGCGCGAGACGACCAGCAGCGAGGGCGCGTGCGCGTCGTCCGGCTCGGTGAACTCGAAGTCGCCGGGGTCCAGCTCGAGCGGGGCCCCGCCGGGCCGCCGGTGGAGGTGGACGCGGTAGCCGCCCTCGAGCGTGGCCGCGCGCACCCGGCGCCGCGCGGGCGTGCTCTGGTACTCCCGCTGGATGGGGCCGCGCACCACCAGCAGGACGTCCCCCGCGCCCACCTCGACGGTGGCTCCGTCCACCTGCAGGGAGAGGACTCCGTCCACGAGGCGGCCGCCGCGCGCGAGGCGCGGGCGGGCGGCCGCGCGCGCCTCGTCCTCGTCCACCAGCCACGTCCGGATGCCGGAAGCGCCGAGCCGCGCCGCGTCGTCGCGTGCGGCCGCGGGCGAGGCCACGCGCAGCAGGTGGAGGGTCCCGCGCTCCGCGCGGCGGACGGCCTCGAGCGGGGTCAGGCCCAGCGCGGCGGCGAGGGCGGCGGCGGGCGCGTCGCGCGCGTCCGCGATCACGAGCATCCGCGGCTCCGGCGGCGACGCGGACGGCGGCGGCTTCGCCGTCACGGCGGCCTCGGGCAGGGCCGCCCCGCAGTAGAGGCAGCGCGGGCCGGCGACCGCGGCCGGCCGCGCGCAGCGCGGACAGGCGGACATCAGACGTTGAAGCGGAAGTTGATCACGTCGCCGTCGCGGACGACGTACTCCTTTCCCTCGAGCCGGAGGGTGCCCCTCTCGCGGCAGGCGGCGATCGAGCCGGCGGCCACGAGGTCCTCGAAGGCGACGACCTCGGCGCGGATGAACCCGCGCTCGATGTCGGAATGGATCGCCCCCGCCGCCGGCTGGGCGCGGGTGCCGCGCGGGATCGTCCAGGCGCGGCACTCGTCCTCGCCCGCGGTCAGGAACGAGATCAGCCCCAGCAGCGCGTAGGACGTGCGCACCACGCGGTCCAGGCCCGGTCCGCTCAGGCCCAGGTCCTCGCGGAACGCGCGCGCGTCTTCGGGGTCGAGCTGCGTCATCTCGGCCTCGATCGGAGCGGCCACCTCGCACAGCGCGAAGCCGGGCTTGCCCGCGAACGCGGCCAGGCCCGCCGACTCGAGGTACGCCGCCGCCCCCTTGACCTGCTCCTCCCCCATGTTGACCACGAGCACGACCGGCTTCTCGCTCAGGAACGAGTAGCTGCGCAGGCGCCGGCGCTCGTCGTCGGTGAGCGTGAGCTCGCGCAACGGCCGCTCCGCCTCGAGCGCCTCCCTCATCTTGAGGAAGACGGCGCGCTCGGCCACGTCCTCGGCCCGGTTCGCCTTCTTGATGTTCGCCTCGAGGCGCTCCAGCCGGCGCTCGACCGCGCCGAGGTCGGCCAGGATCAATTCCAGCTCGAGCATGCGCGCGTCGCGCAGGGGGTCCACCGAGCCCTCGGGATGCGGCACCAGGTCCGACTCGAACGCGCGCACGACGTGGACGAGCGCGTCCACCCCGCGCAGCGCGGGCAGGTCCACCAGCGCCTGGCCCTCGCCCTTGGCCACCCCCGGCACGTCCACGAACTCGATCGTGGCCGGTGTCTTCTTCTTCGGCTTGTACATCTCGGCCAGCTTGTCCACGCGCGCGTCGGGCACGCGCGCGATGCCGACGCGCGGCTCGGGCCGGCCGCCCGGCGGGGGCGCGGGGGCGCCGGTGAGGAGTTGGAACAGCGTGCTCTTGCCCACCGCCGACAGCCCGATCAGTCCTGCTTTCATGTACTTGCATTATAGGCGGCGCGGCGCGCTCCCCTCCGTCGGCCGGATTCCGTCACCTTGTAGTACAATCCGCGCCGCGCGCGCGCATGGTTCCTCTCGCCCTGGCGGCGAACGTCCTTCTCGGCGCGGCGGCGGCCATATCCGCGTCCCCCCCGGCTTCGCCGGCCGCGTCCAGTGCGCCGTCTCCCGTGGCGTCCGGCGAGAAGCCCTCTCCGGTGATCCTGTTCCTGATCGACAACTCGGCCTCGCTGCCGCCGCTCGACCCGCAGGAGAAGCGCGTGGCCGCGCTCGAGAAGATGTTCACGTTCCTGCAGGGGCAGCCCTACCGGCTGATCCTGTTCGGCGGCCGCCGCGAGGTGTTCGTGGACGACCTGCAGCGCTACCGCAACAACGGCCAGTGGACCGACTACTACTTCGCGTTCACCAAGGCCCGCGAGCTGATGCAGGGCTACCGCGCGGGCACCGAGTTCAAGATGATCCTGGTCACCGACGCGATCGTGGACCCGGACCCCGCCGACTGGGCCGACATGGACGTGCCTCCGGGCGCCGACCTGCGCGCGCACTCGGTGCAGCAGTCGCTGGCCCTGGTGCGCGAGATGAAGGTGCCGCTCTACGTGATCCTGATCGGCGACGAGGTGGGTGGCATCGGCGGCGACGAGCGCGCGCCCGGCCTGATCCTCGACCTGGTGCGCGCGGCCAACGGGGCCGCGGCCACGCCGATGGCGCAGACGGTCGCCTCGTTCTTCGACGACAACGGCGTGCTCTTGAAGAAGTTCATCTTCCGCGTCGCGCCGGAGGAGGGGCTGAAGAAGGTGGAGCCGGTCGTCCGACGCATCACCGCTCCGCCGAAGACCGGCGTCGAGTTCCAGTTCCTGAGCGTGCTGATCCTGCCCCTCGCGCTCTTCCTCGCCCTGCTGCTCGGGATCCTGGTGCGCTCGTTCCCCGGCCCCGGCGACGTGGAGATCCTGGAGCTCTCGCGCGACTCGCCCCTGCACGTGGCCGCGGACCGGCTGCACAAGGTCCATTCGGGCGGCTGGAGCGCGCAGGGGCTGAGCCTGGTCGGGCAGGCCAGGGACGCGGCGGCGACGTTCTCGTGGCAGGCCCCGGAAGTGGACCTCACCGGCAAGGGCCTCGACCTCGGTGGCGCGGACGAGCTGACGGCCTCGCTGCTGGCCATGGACCTCGACTCGCTCCGGCGCGCGCTGGCCGAGCTGTCCTCCGAGGGATCCAAGGAGGACAAGATCCAGGCCCTGAACCTCGACTACGTCGCGCGCAACCTCGACGGCGCCGAGGCGCGGCGGATCCTGGCCACGCCGGCCGTCGAGCGCCGGCGGATCCCGCCGCTCGACTTCCTGCGCGCGAAGGCGCACCTGCTCTCCAACGACGAGCTGCGCAAGGAGCTGACCGAGCCGCGCGTGCAGCTCACCACCTACGGGCGGGAGGACGGCCGCCACGAGCTCTCGCCGGGCGGCGCCGCGCAGGTCGGTCCCTACACCTTCCTGGTGAAGGACGTGTCCCGGGGCGGGCGCAAGGACGTGCGGCTCGTCCTCTACTACGACCGCGTGCCCTCGCTGCTCGGGCTCAAGACCTGGCTCCCGGACGCGTTCCAGCGCGCGGTGCGGTTCCGCCGCAGCAGCCAGCGGGTGGTCAGTTAAGATAGCCGCGGGCGCCCCCTCGCGCCCCTTCTGCCCATGTCTTCGCGCCTGCTGGTCGCGGGTCTGGACGCGCGCAGCCTGATCGTGGCGGCGCCCGTGCTGCAGCGGGACCACCACCACGTGCAGGAGAGGGCGACCGCGTCCGCGCTGCTGCGCGACCTCGGCACCCAGGGCGCGCGGATGGTCGTGCTCGGGCCGAACCTGCCGGACCACTCCCTGGCGGAGACGATCCGCCTGATCCGTGCGTCGCCCACCACCCGAGGGGTGTCGGTGCTGGTGCTGTTGCCGGCCGAGGCGGCGCGGGAGGCCGTCGAGGAGGCGGCAGAGGCGGGCGCCAACGCGGTGCTGCGCCGGCCGGTGGACGAGCGGCGCCTCGAGGAGTGGCTGGCCAAGCTGCTCGCGGTGACCCGGCGCGTCGAGGCGCGCGTACCGGTGCACGGGCAGGTGGTGGGCACGCCGCTGACCGCGTCCGGCGTGCACTTCTTCGGGCTGACGCGGAACCTCAGCTCGCGGGGGATGCTGCTGGCCAGCCCGGTGCGGCTGCCCGACTCGCCCGACCTCGAGCTGCAGTTCACGCTCCCCGACGCCGACGCGCTGCGGGCGCTCGGCCGCGTCGTGCGCGAGGCGGGCGAGGTGCCCTGGCCGTACCTGGGCTACGGCGTCGAGTTCCTGTTCGTCCCGCCCGACAGCCAGGCCGCCATCGACCGGCTGGTGCGCGCGGGCAGCGGCGAGGCGCGCGACCCGACCCACGGCATCCACTCCACGCTGCGGCGCGAGGAGTGGGTGTACGAGATCCTCGAGCCGGTCCGCCGTGACGGCGGATGGCAGACGGAGGTCCGGCGCGGGCGGCGCGGGCTGTGGCGGCCGGGGCGCGCGGCGGCCTTCCGCGTGGTGGACGGCGCGTCGCGCGACGCGGTGCTCGAGCAGGCGCGCGCGTGCGTGCTCGCGGACCGGACGGGCTAGCGTCGCCGCCGTGCCGGCCCCGCTGGTCTCGGTGCTGCTGCCGGTGCGCGACGGCGCCGCCACGCTCGGCGAGTGCCTCGCCTCTCTGCGCGCGCAGACGCTCCGCGACCACGAGGTCGTCGCCGTGGACGACGGCTCCACCGACGGCACGCGCGCGCTGCTCTTGCAGGCGGCGCGGCTCGACCCGCGCGTCCGGGTCCTGTCCACGCCTCCGCGCGGCATCGCGGCCGCGCTCAACGCCTCGCTGGCGCTGGCCCGCGCCCCGCTGCTCGCGCGCATGGATGCGGACGACGTCGCGCATCCGGACCGGCTCGCGCGGCAGGCCGCTCGCCTGCGGGACGACGGCGACGTGGACGTGCTGGGCTGCCGCGTGCGGCTCTTCGGGGAAAGGGCCGCCGGCGGCATGCACGCGTACGTGGAATGGCTCAACGCCCTGGTGGACCACCCGGCGATCGTGCGCGACCTGCTGGTCGAATCGCCCCTGGCCCACCCCAGCGTGATGATGCGGGCGGACGCGCTGCGCGCGCTGGGCGGCTACCGGGACTTCGACGGCCCCGAGGACTACGACCTCTGGCTGCGCGCCCACGCCCGCGGGCTCCGCTTCGGCAAGGACCCCGCGGTGCTGCTCGACTGGCGCGACGGCGACGCACGGCTGACCCGCCGGGATCCCCGCTACGCGCCCGCGCGCTTCCGCGCGTTGAAGCTGGCCGCGCTGCTGGCGGGGCCGCTCCGCGCCGCGCCGCCGGTGGTGGTCTGGGGCGCCGGCCCGATCGGC
>DATBIZ010000598.1:0-4300 GCA_036556645.1 Vicinamibacteria bacterium
GGAGGGCGAGGCGGCGGTGTGCGCGGTCAAGCTGCTCGAGATGCAGCGGCACCTGATGCTGATGTACACGAGCTGCGGCTGGTTCTTCGACGACCTCTCCGGCATCGAGACCGTGCAGGTGATGCAATACGCGGCCCGCGCGCTGCAGCTCGCCCGGGAAGCCCTCGGCCAGGACCTGGAGGAGGGCTTCCTGGCCCGCCTGGGGCAGGCCGCGAGCAACGTGCCCGAGCACGGGGACGGGACGCAGGTGTGGGCGAAGCGGGTGAAGCCGGCCGCGGTGGACCTCCTGCGCGTGGGCGGTCATTACGCGATCAGCTCGCTCTTCCACAAGCAGGGCAGCCGCGCGCGGATCTACGGCTACTCGGTGGAGCGGCTCGAGCACTGCGCGCTGCGCGCGGGCGAGGCGCGGCTGGCCACCGGCTGGTCGAGCGTGACCTCGGACGTGACCGGCGAGTCGGAGCCGGTCAGCTACGGCGTGCTGCACTGGGGCGACCACAACGTCAACGGCGGCGTCCGGCCGTTCCAGGGCCAGACCGCCTACAAGCAGATGGAGACCGAGGTGGCGGAGGCGTTCGGGCAGGCCGATTTCCCGCAGGTGGTGCGCCTGCTCGACAAACACTTCGGCACCTCCACCTACTCCCTGCGCACGCTGTTCGCCGACGAGCGCCGGGCGGTGCTGGACCAGGTACTGCAGGCCAGCGTGCAGGAGGCGGAGGCGTCCCTGCGCCAGGTCTACGAGCGCCGCGCTCCCCTGATGCGTTTCCTGACCAGCCTGGGCCTGCCCCTGCCGCCCGCCTTCCGCGCCTCGGCCGAGCTGGTGGTCAACGCGTACCTGCGCGAGGCGCTGGAGAGCCTCGAGCCCGACGCCAGCCGCGTCTCCGACCTGCTCGAACACGCGCGGCTGGAGGGGGTGCCGCTCGACGGCGCCGCGCACGGGTATTCGGTCACCCGCACCATCCGGCGCCTCGCCGACGCGCACCAGGGCCGGCCGGCCGACCTGCCCGCGCTGGTGCGGCTCGAGTCGGTGGTGCGGCTGGCGCGCTCGCTGCCGTTCGAGCTCGACCTTTGGCACGCGCAGAACGTCTACCATCGCGTGCGCCAGGAGGCGCTGGCCCCGATGCGCGCGCGCGCGGAGGCGGGCGACGACGCGGCCCGCCAGTGGGTGCGCCATTTCGCGGCCCTGGGGGACCTGCTCGGCTTCCAGCCCGAGCCGGCCGCTTGAAGGGGCGCCCGGCGTGACCGATGTGCTCTCCGCGATGCCCAAGGCGGAGCTGCACGTGCACCTGGAAGGCACGATCGCCCCCGAGACGCTGTGGGCGATGGCGGAGCGCAACCACGTCGCGCTGCCCGCCTCGTCGCTGCGCGACCTGCGCGCGCTGTACCGCTTCGAGAGCTTCGACACGTTCCTGACGGTGTGGATGGCCATGTGCCGCTGCCTGCGCCAGGCCGCCGACTACGAGCAGATGGCCGACGCGTTCGTGGAGGAGGCGGAGCGGGTGTCCCTGCGCTACGCCGAGGCGCACTTCACGCCGTACAACCACGAGCGCTTCGGCTTCGGCGGCCGCCGCGCCCTCGAGATCGTCAGCCGGCGGCTCCAGCGCGCGGAGGCGGCCGGCGGGCCCGTCGTCCGCCTGATCCTGGACATCCCCAGCGAGTCCGTGCCGGAGAGCGGCCCCTTCACCGCCGCGCTGCTCGAGCAGGAGGCCGACCCGGCCGTGGTGGCCATCGGCCTCGGCGGCCCGGAGGAAGGGTTCCCGCGGACGCTGGTGCGCGAGTACTTCGAGCGCGCGCGGCGCGCGGGGTACGCGGCGGTGGCGCACGCGGGAGAGACGGCGGGTCCGCAGCACGTGCGCGAGGCGGTGCTGGACCTGAAGGTCCGCCGCGTCCAGCACGGCGTGCGCGCGGTCGAGGACGAGGACACCCTGCGCCTGCTCGCCGAGCGCGAGGTCTGCTGCGACGTCGCCCTCACCAGCAACACGTTCCTGACCGTGTACCGCGACCTGGCTTCGCACCCCCTGCGCCGGCTGATGGCGGCGGGCGTGCCCGTCACGCTCTCCACCGACGACCCGCCCTTCTTTGCCACCGACCTCGTGACGGAGTACCGTCGCGCGCGCGACGAGATGGGGCTGAGCGAAGCGGAGCTGTGGCAGATCAACCTGAACGGCCTGCGCTACGGCCTGGCGGACGTCTCCCTGCGGCGGCGCCTGCTGCGCGAGTTCGAGGCCCAGGGCGCCGCGCTGGGGCTCGCGCGCACCGCCGGCGCCTGAGGCGCCGGCCTTACAGAGGAGGAACCGACTTGAGCATCCGACGGCTGGCCGCCGCCGCCGCGCTCGCGCTGGCCCTGCCCGCGCGCGCCACCGCGCAGACCTCGCCGTTCCTGCCCGACCCGCTCTTCCGCGACCTCGTCAACGAGATCTCGGGCGACCGGGCCTTCGAGCACGTCCGGCACCTGACCCACTACCACCGCACCGGCGGCAGCCGCGACTTCTTCGCCGCCGCCGAGTACATCCGCGCGGCCGCGGCCGCCGCCGGGCTCGAGGACGTCAAGCTCGTGCGGCAGAAGTGGGACGGCCAGAGCTGGTCGTGCGTGTCGGGCGCGGCCTGGGTGCTCGACCCGCAGCCCTGGAAGCTCGCCGCCTACGACGAGGTCGCGCTCTCGGTCGCGGACCTGAGCCGCACCACGCACGTGACCGCCGAGCTCGTGGACGTGGGGGCGGGGACGGCGGAGGCGGATTACGCCGGCAAGGAGGTGAAGGGCCGCATCGTGCTCGCCTCCGGGGTCGCCACCACCGTACACGCGGAGGCGGTGTGGCGGCGCGGCGCGCTGGGCGTCGTCTCGTACCAGACGAACCGGCCCGACCACTTCGACGCCCCGGATCAGGTGGCCTGGGGCCGCGTCGCCCACGAGGCGAAGGGCGTGGCCGGCGTGGCCGACGGCACGCCCGGGACCTTCGCCATCATGATCTCGCCGCGGCGCGCCCGCGAGCTGCAGAAGCGGCTCGGCGGCGCCGCCCCGGTGCGGCTCCAGGTGGACATCGAGGCCGCGTTCGAGCAGCCGGCCGTGCAGGCGTACGTCGAGGGATGGATCCGCGGCCGCGAGGTGAGCGACCAGCAGATCGTGCTCACCGCGCACATCCAGGAGGAGATGACGTCCGCCAACGACGACGGCAGCGGGTGCGCGAGCCTGCTGGAGATCGGCCGCGCCGCCGCCGGGCTCATCAAGGAGGGCAAGCTGCCGCGCCCGCGGCGCGACATCCGCTTCTGGTGGGTGAACGAGTTCTCGAGCCAGGAGCAGTTCTTCCGGGAGAACCCCGGCGAGCCCCGCCGCATGCTGCTGAGCGTCAACCAGGACATGGTGGGCGCGCGCCAGAGCCTGGGCGGGCGGGTCGAATACGGCGCGCGGCTGCCCTGGAGCCTGCCCCACGCCCTCGAGGACGTGATGGAAAGCGTGCTCACCATGGTGCGCGACGCGAACACCGCGCTCCTGACCACGCGCGGCACCCGCCTCCCGCAGCCGTTCACGCGCGAGGTGACCTCGGTGAAGGGCTCGCGCGAGCCGTACCACGCGCGCATGGTGCCGTACTACGACCACACGGACCATCACGCCTTCACGCCCGCCCGCATCGGGGTCCCCGCCACCAGCCTCACCAACTGGCCCGACGAGTTCATCCACTCGACCGGCGACGACCTCGAGCAGATCGACGCCACCCAGATCGAGCGCAACGCGGTGGTGGTGGCCGCGGTCGCGCTGTACTTTGCCGGCCTCCGCGACGAGGACGCCCCCGCGCTGGCCGCCTACGTGGCCGCGCGCGGCGCCGCGCGCCTCGCCTCGGACCTGGCCACCGGCGTCGCCCACCTCGCGCAGGCGGAACCGGCCGCGCGCGCGCACGCCTTGCGCGAGGCGCGCAACCTGGTGCGGCAGAGCTACCGCAAGGAGGCGGGCGCGCTGGCCTCGGTCCGCCGCCTGGCGCCGCGCGGCCGCGCGGCCGAGCACGTGGCGCAGTCGACCGCCCGGCTCGAAGAGGCGCTGCCCGGCGACCTCCGCGCGCTCGAGCGCGCGTACACCGCGCTCACCGGCGAGGCGCCGCCCCACCCCGAGCCCGCTCGCGAGGAGCAGGCGATGGCCGCGCAGGTGTTCGTGCCGGCGGGCGGGTACGGGGCCTGGCTCGACGCGATGGAGCGGCTGCGGCCCACCGACGGCCTGCACGCCATGATGCGGTTCGAGGCCTACAACTTCGCCGACGGCCACCGCAGCGCCTGGGAAGTGTACGAGGCGGTGGCGGCCGAGGCGCTGTCGGCC
>DATBIZ010000599.1:0-4110 GCA_036556645.1 Vicinamibacteria bacterium
CCGCGGCCCGGACGACGCGCGCGACAGGGCGGCCGCGGCCGGCCGCTGGCTGCGCGCGCGCCGGCCCGAGCTGGCCTACAAGAAGGTGGACTCGATCCTGCGCGGCTGGGTGCGGGCCGAGGTGGACGCGCTGCTCGACACGCTGCCGGCCCCGCGCGCGCTGGTCGTCTTCGCGAACCCGTCGCGCGGGCGCATCGTGCGCGACGCGCGCTGCTTCGTCCACGGCCGGCCCGTGGACGAGACCGAGTTCGCCCGCGATCCGCACCATCCGGTGCGCTCCGCGGACGTCCGCGACATGCTCGGCTGTTCCGGCTCGGCGCCGGTCTTCGTGCGACGCGTGGACGAGCCGCTGCCCCCGCGAGGGATCGTCGTGGGCGAGGCCTCGAGCCGCGAGGACCTGGTGGCCTGGGCGCGGCGGCTTCCCGAGGACGCCGTCGCCGCCGGCGCGGCCGAGTTCTTCGACGCGCTGCTCGAGGTGAGCGGGCGCCGGCCCCGGGCCGCGGCCGGCCTGGCCGACGCGCCCTCGCCCGTGCTGCTCGTCTGCGGCACCGCCTCCGCGCGCGGCCAGGGCACGTTGCACGAAGCGGCCGGACGCGGTATTCCGGTGCTCGTGATGCCCGACGCGTTGTTCGGCGAAGACTGCCGCGCGGACGTGCTCGACGCGTGGGCCGAGTCGGTGACCGCCGGCCTGCGCCGCGGCGGCGCCGCCGTGATGGGGGTCGGCCGTGCGGAGCGGACCGACGGAGCGCCCGACCTGGCCGGCCGCCTCGCCGACGTCGTGGCGCGGGTGCTGCGACGGGCGCGCGTGGGCCACCTGCTCGCCGAAGGGGGCGCCACCGCGGCCGCGCTGGCCCGCCGCCTGGGCTGGTCGTGCCTGCCGGTGCGACGCGAGGTCGCCCCCGGCATCGTGACCCTGCAGGCGCGCGACGAACGGGCGCCGCTGCTGACGGTCAAGCCGGGCAGCTACGCGTGGCCGGCAGAGGCGTGGCATTGGTTGTCGGAGGGCGCGCGTGAGGGCTGACGCGCAGGCGGGCGCGGCGGACGTGCGGCCGATCCTCGCGATCACCATGGGCGACCCGGCCGGCACCGGCCCCGAGATCGTCACCAAGGCGCTCGCCGAGACGCAGGTGCGCACCACCTGCCGGCCTCTGGTGGTCGGCGACGCGGCGGTGATGCGCGAGGCTCTGGCCATCACGAAGATGCCGGGCCAGGTCAAGGCGGTCGCGGACGTGTCGGAGGCCACCTTCGACCCGGCGCTGGTCGAGGTCCTGGACCTCCACAACGTGGAGCGGGGGCACCTCGCGCGCGGCCGGGTGAGCGCGATGGCCGGCAAGGCGGCCTACGAGTACGTCAAGCGCGCGACCGAGCTGGCCCTCGGCGGGCACGTCGGCGGGATCGTCACCTCGGCCATCAACAAGGAAGCGCTGAACGCGGCCGGTTACCGTTACGACGGCCACACGGGGCTGCTCGCGGAGCTGTGCGGCACGCGCGACGTGACCATGATGCTGGTCGCGCGCGGCCTCCGGGTGGCCCACGTCTCGACCCACGTGTCGCTGCGCGAGGCGCTGGAGCGCGTGCGTCCGCCGCGGATCCTCAGGGTGCTGCAGCTCCTGCGGGACGGCCTGGAGCGCCTCGGCATCCCGCGTCCCCGGCTCGCGGTGGCCGGCCTGAACCCGCACGCCGGCGAAGGGGGCCTCTTCGGCGACGAGGAGATCCGCCACATCGCGCCCGCGATCGCGGAGGCACGCGGCCTGGGCATCGACGCGTCGGGCCCCTACCCCGGGGACACCGTCTTCTTCCGCACGCTGCAGGGAGAGTTCGACGGCGCCGTGGCCATGTACCACGACCAGGGCCACGTGGCGGCCAAGATGCTGGGCATCTGGCTCGGCGTCAACGTCACGCTCGGCCTGCCCATCGTCCGCACGTCGGTCGAGCACGGCACGAACTTCGACATGGCGGGCACCGGCGCCTCGGACCCGCGCAGCCTGCTCGGCGCGATCGAGCTGGCCGGGACCTTGGTCCGCGGGCGCGCGTGAGCGCCTCCTTCCCGGCGAAGCTCTGGATCGACGGCGCCGGGCGCGACGCCGACTCCGGCCGGACGTTCGTCGTTTCGGACCCGGCCACGGATGAGCGCCTGGCCGAGGTCCCGCTGGCGGGCGAAGCCGAGACACGCCGGGCCATCGAGGCCGCGCAGGCGGCCTTCGGTCCGTGGCGCGGCCGCAGCGCCACCCAGCGTGCCGACGTGCTCTGGGCCATTCGGGAGCGGCTGCTCGCCGAGCGCGAGCGGCTCGCGCAGCTCCGCACGTCCGAGCAGGGCGGCCCGCTGGCCCAGTCGCGCGCGGAGGTGGAGTTCGCGGCCGGGTTCTTCCGCTGGTTCGCCGAGGAGGCGCGCCGCGCCTACGGGCGCACGATTCCCCATCCCGATCCGCGGCGGCGGCTGCGGGTCGAATACGCGCCCGTCGGCGTGGCGGGGGCGATCACGCCCTGGAACGCGCCGCTGAGCGCACCCGCGCGCAAGGTCGCGGCCGCGCTGGCCGCCGGCTGCACCGTCGTGCTCAAGCCGTCGGAGCTGACGCCGCTGTGTGCGCTGGCGCTGGCCGGGATCGCGGCGGAGGCGGGCCTTCCGGCCGGCGCGCTCAACGTCGTGTGCGGGGACGCGCCGGCGATCGGCCGCGCGCTCCTCGACCACGACGCGGTGCGCATCATCACCTTCACCGGCTCGGTGCGGACGGGCACCTACCTGATGAGCGAGGCCGGCCGCCGGATGAAGCGCGCGGCGATGGAGCTGGGCGGCAACGCGCCGTTCGTCGTGTTCGGCGACGCGGACCTCGAGCGGGCGGCCGACGACCTGGTCGCGCTCAAGTGCGCCAACAGCGGACAGGTGTGCGTGGCCGCGAACCGCGTGCTGGTCGAGCGCAGCGTGCAGCCGCGCTTCGTGGACATGCTCAAGGCGCGCCTGGAGCCGCAGCGGCTGGGCCGCGGCCGCGATCCCGAGACCACCATGGGCCCGCTGATCAGCGCGGAAGCGGCCGGCAAGGTCGCGGCCCTCGTGGACGAGGCGCGCGCCGAGGGCGCCCGGGTCGTGTGCGGCGGCGGACCGCCGCCGCGCCTGGGAGGGAACTTCTATGCGCCGACGCTGCTCGACCGCGTGACCCCGGCGATGCGCGTCGCCCGCGAGGAGGTCTTCGGACCGGTCCTCTCGGTGCTCACCTTCGACACGGAGGAGGAGGCGCTCCGCCTCGCCAACGACACGCCGTACGGCCTCGCCGCCTACGTCTACACGTCCGGCCTCGAGCGCGCCCAACGCTGCGCCGAGGGCCTGCGCGCCGGCGTGGTGGGCATCAACGACCCGCGGCCGATCACGCCCGAGGCGCCTTTCGGAGGCGTGGGGCTGAGCGGCATCGGCCGCGAGGGCGGCCGCGAAGGCCTGCTGGAGTTCCTCGAGCCCCGGCTGATCGGGATCCGCCTGTCCGCGTCCTAGTCCAGCATCCCCAGCGCGCGCCCGCGCGCGTGCCTGAGGTGGTGCTCGATCGCCCGCACCGCCTGCCTGGGATCGCGGCGCCGGAAGGCCGCGATCAGCGCGAGGTGCTCCTCCATCGCCGGCGAGAGCAGGGCCGGCGTGAGCAGCACCCGCTGCAGGCGGATGAGCCGGATCTTGATGCTGTTGACGCGGTAGATCGACGAGATGATGTCGTTCTCGAGCCCGTCGATGATCGTGTCGTGCAGGTGCCAATCCAGCCGCTGCGCGTCCTCGAGCAGCTTGCGCGAGATGCCCTTGCGCAGGCGCCGCAGGATCGCCTCGTGGGCGTCGGCCAGCTCCCGGATCAGGGCGTCGGGCGCCGTCTCCGCGAACCGCGCGGCGGCTTCGCGCTCCAGGATCAACCGGAGCTGGAAGGCGTTGCGGATCAGCTTCACGTCCACGTTCGCGATCTGCATGCCGCGCTGGGGCACGGTCTCCAGCAGGCCGTCCGCCTCCAGGCGCGGGATCAGCTCCCGGATCGCGCCCAGGGGCAGGCCGGTGAGCGCGACCAGCTCGCGCTGGCTGACGAACTGGCCGGGCCGGATGTGCGCGGCCAGCAGGTGGGACGTGAAGCTGCGGTAGGCCTTCTC
>DATBIZ010000600.1:0-5476 GCA_036556645.1 Vicinamibacteria bacterium
TGGGCGCGCTCTTCAATCGCTAGCTGCGGTCAGGGATACAAGAGCTGGGCCGTCCAGCCCGCGCCGGTGCGCTCGTAGAGCGTCCGCTCGTGCAGGCGCGCGGCGCCTGCCACCCAGATCTCGATGCGCGCGGGGACCAGCCGGTAGCCGCCCCAGAAGGGTGGCCGCGGGACCGCTGCCGGAAAGCGCGCGTCCATCTCGGCCACGCGCGCGACCAGCTCCTCGCGCGAGGCGAGCGGCCGGCTCTGGCGCGAGGCCCACGCGCCGAGCTGGCTCTCGCGCGGGCGCGTGGCGAAATACGCGTCGGATTCCCCGTCGGCGAGGCGCTCCGTCGCGCCCTCCGCGCGCACCTGCACGCCGATCGCCGGCCAGTAGAAGCACAGCGCGGCCCGCGGCTCGGCCGAGAGCTCGCGGGCCTTCCGGCTCTCGTGGTTGGTGAAGAAGGTGAACCCGCGGTCGTCGGCGTCCTTGAAGAGGACCATGCGCACCGAGGGCGCGCCGGAGGGGCCGACGGTGGCGAGCGCGACCGCGGTGGGGTCGGCCCGCTCCGCCCCCACCGCCCGCGTGAAGGCCTCCCGGAAGAGCGCGATCGGATCGGGCGGCGGGGTGCTCATGGTGGGCGGATGGTACGACAGCCGCGGCGGCCTTCCCGCGCGCGGAGCGCCTCAGGGGGGCGAGTCGTCGGCCGACGCGGCGACGACGCGGTCGCGGCCCTGCCCCTTCGCGGCGTAGAGCGCGGCGTCGGCGGCACCGCGGAGCCGCTGGGGGTTGGCGCCGGGACCGCCGACCGTGGTCGCGACCCCCACCGACACGGTCATCGGGTCGGGCCCCGAACGGCGCGCGAGCGTCCGGATGCGCTCGCCGAGCGCCGCGGCCGCATCCAGCGGCGTCTCGGGCGCGAGGAGCGCGAACTCGTCGCCGCCCCAGCGCGCCGCCACGTCGGTGCTCCGGGCCGCGTCGCGCAGCGCGGCGGCGACGCGGCCGAGCGCGGCGTCGCCGGCGCCGTGGCCGCCGCGGTCGTTGATCAGCTTGAGCCCGTCCACGTCGATGAAGAGGAGCGACAACGGATGGCGGTAGCGCCGGGCGCGCGCGGTCTCGTCGTGCAGGCGCTCCTCCAGCACGCGGGCGTTGCGCAGGCCGGTGAGGGCGTCCGATTCCGACAGGTCGAGCAGCCGGTCGGCCTGCCGCCCGACCACGTAGCCGAACAGCAGGAAGACGACCAGCGTCGAGACCGTGACGTAGAGGAACACGGCCGCGTTCGCCGCCAGCTCCGCGCGCGCCCATGCGAGCGAGGGGAGGCCCGCGGCGGCGGCGCGCACCAGGAGCAGTCCCGCCGGTGCGCCGAGGGACAGCGCGGCGGCGACCAGGGCGTAGGCAAAACGGCGGGGCCAGGTCCGCTTAGGGCTCACCATGGCCGGCACGCGCGGCCGGCAGCACGACCTGGCTGAGGAACTCCGTCAGGTTCGGCCATGAGCCGCCGTCCTCGCCCACCACGCGCGTCTCGGCGCCGCCCGACACGTCGAGCAGGTGCAGCCGGCCCTGGCACCGGTGCAAGGGGACGAGGTGCACCGGCCAGGGGCGCCCCGCGTCCGCGCGCTGCCGCGTGAGCGTGAGCACGTCCGGCACCAGCTCGATATCGTGCACCATCAGACGGCGGCCGCCGAACAGCTCGTGGTCGTCGTAGAGGATCCCGCCGCCCACGCGCGCGAGCAGCGAGCGATAGTCGGCGGGGAGGCGCCGCCCGAGCGCCTGCTCCAGCAGGTCGAGGTCCTTGTCCGAGCAGCGCTGGGTCAGGTGCCGCGCGCGGTCGCGCTCGAGCGTGGCCAGGGCCTCGTCCATCGTCATCGGCCTCAGCGCCGCTGCAGGTTGAAGTTCATGGTCACGATCAGCATGAACTCGCATGGGATGCCGTTGAGGAGCAGGGGCTGGTAGCGCCACTGGCGCACCGCGTCGAGCGCCGCCTGCTCGAAGAGAGGGTTGCCGCTCACGAACTTCGCCGACTTGACGCGCCCGTGCACGTCCACGTGCGCGTCCACCACCACGGTGCCCGTGACGCCGCTCATCACCGCCAGCTCGGGGTACACCGGCTGCACCCCGGTCACGCGCTTCGGCGCCACGACCTTGCCGCCGATGCGCACCACCGGCGCGGGCGGGGGCGCGGGCGCCTCGCGGGGCAGGCCGCCGACGATGCCGCCGATCACGCCGCCGGGGACGCCGCCCTCCACGCCTCCGGGCACGCCCCCCTCCACGCCGAAGTCGAGCGACGGCTCGGGCTCCACGCGGTCCGGGATCTCGATCGGGGCGACGAACCGCCCCGGCTCCGGGGCGCGGGTCACCACCGGCGCCCGCGGCGCGCGGCTGACCGCGGCGGCGGCCGGCGGCGGGGGAGGCGGCGGCGGCGGAGGCAGCGCCTCGGCCGGCGTGGTGAAGAAGGCGCGCACCGCGCGGTCCGCCGCCGGCGGGATCTCGACGGTGAGCAGCGGCACGAGCAGCACGATCGCCAGCAGCACCGCGTGCAGCGCCAGCGAGCCGAGCGCGGTCATCCCGCGGCCGCGCGCCAGCGAGTCGTGTTCGGTGAGCACCAGGCTCGTGAAGCGGAACGAGGGCGCGGGCGTCTCCTTGCGCCACGGCGCGGTGGTGACGAGGGGCGGAAGTGCCGGCGCGGGCTGGGCCATTGGAGATCCTCCGCCGACAGACACGAACAATCGGCGTGCCAGCCGCGCAGGCGTGCAACCTCAGTGCTGGCAGCCATCTGCATCAGCGGGCAGCCGCATGCCGCGAAGGAATTGCGCGGAGGCCCGCCGCGGCAGCGAAGCTTGCGCGCAACGCCTGCTTTTCGTGGCCGTAAGTCCGCGCCAGCGCAGGTCCAGGCGGGCACCGCGCTTGCACTCTGCGCCGGCGGCATGCACGCGCCAGAGAGGCGGTCGTCATGAACGCTCCGGTGAGGGACGAACGGTACCAGGCGTATTGGGACGCGATCCGGCGGCACGTCTGCGGCGTCTGTCTCGACCAGGCCGACGACGGAACCTGCGGGCTCACGCGGCGCGTCTGCGCGCTCGAGGTGCACCTGCCCGCGCTGGTGAACGCGCTCGTCTCCGTGCGCAGCGACCGCATGGACGAATACGTCGCCGCGATCGAGGCCCAGGTCTGCAGCCACTGCCCCGAGCAGGACGCGCAGGGGCGGTGCCGGCTGCGCGACGCCGCGTGCTGCGCCCTGTCCTCCTACCTGCCGTTGGTGGTGGATGCCGTCGAGGAGGTGCACGGGTCGCTGCGCCCCGGCCAGGAGCCGGCATGAGCGCGCAACCGCACGTGCGGCCGCTCTTCGCGGACGTGGACTTCCAGCGTGCGCCGTTCCTGGTGATCTGGGAGACCACGCAGTCCTGCGCGCTCGCCTGCCGGCACTGCCGCGCGTCGGCGCGGCCGTGGCGCGACCCGAGCGAGCTCACCACCGCCGAGGGCCGCGAGCTGATCGAGCAGGTGGCCGCCATGGGCACGCCGTTGCTGGTGCTGAGCGGTGGCGACCCCGTGAACCGGCCGGACCTCTTCGAGCTGGTGCGGCACGCCAAGCGCTACGGCCTGCGCACGGCCACCATCCCCGCCGCGACCTCGGACCTGACCGAGGACCTGGTGGCCAACCTCAAGGACGCCGCCCTCGACCAGATGGCGCTGAGCCTCGACTTCCCTTCGGCCGCGCTCCACGACGCGTTCCGCGGCGTTCCCGGGGCGTTCGACAAGACGATCCAGGCCGCGGCCTGGGCGCGCACGGCGGGCCTGCCCCTCCAGATCAACACCACGGTGTGCGGCGACACCGTGCCCTACCTCGAAGAGATGGCGGCGCTGGTGGAGCAGCTCGGCGCGGTGTTCTGGGAGGTCTTCTTCCTGGTGCCCACCGGGCGGGGCAGCGTGCTGGCCGGGCTGCCGGCCGAGGAGTGCGAGCGCCTCTTCGACCTGCTCTACCGCACGCAGAAGAAGGGCGGCTTCGTGGTCAAGATCACCGAGGCGCCCCACTACCGCCGGCACGTCGCGCAGCGCGAGCGCCGGCTCGCCGGGGAGCGGGGCCGGCCCAGCGGCGCGGTGCCCATGCCGGCGCTGCTCACGCGCTCGGAGGGCCCGGGCCACACCGTGGGCCTGGCGCCGCGCGGGGTGAACGCGGGCAACGGCTTCCTGTTCGTGTCGCACCTGGGCGAGATCTATCCCAGCGGGTTCCTGCCGATCTCCGCGGGGAACGTCCGCGGCACGCGCCTGGACGACGCCTACCGCTCGTCGGATTTGTTCCGCAGCCTGCGGGACCCGGACCGGCTCAAGGGCCGCTGCGGGGCCTGCGAGTTCCGCTTCATCTGCGGCGGGTCGCGCTCGCGCGCGTACGCGATGACCGGCGACTACCTGGAGACGGACCCCTGGTGCACGTACCAGCCGCTCGGCCACGCCGCTCACTGACGGAGGCAGGCATGAGATCCCCCCTGGAGGCGCTCTCGGACGCGCTGGCGTCGCTGAAGCTGGCCGTCGTGGTGATGGCCGCGCTCGGCGTGGCCTGCGCCGTCGCCACCTTCTACGAGGCGCAGCACGGCACCGCCGCCGCGCAGCGGGTCTTCTACCAGAGCCCGTGGTTCACGTTCCTGCTCGCGCTGCTGGCCGTGAACGTGCTCTGGTCGGTGGTGAAGCGCTACCCCTGGAACGCGCACAACACCGGGTTCCTGCTCGCGCACGCCGGGATCCTGATGATCCTCGGCGGCTCGGTGTACTCGCTGCACGGCGGGCTCGACGGGCGCATGGCGCTGCTCGAAGGCGAGACCGGCGACCGCGTGGGGCTCTCGCGCGAGACGCTGCGCGTGTCGCTGCCCGGCGGGCGCGCGGCCGAGGTGCCGGTGGCCTTCCACGACCGCGCGCCGGCGCCGGGCGCGCGGATCGAGCTGCCCGGCACGGGCGCGACGGTCGTGGTGGAGGAGTTCCGGCCGCACGTGCGCGTGAGCGAGTCGCTCGGGGAGGGCGACGACGAAGCCGCCCCCCTCAACCCCGCGCTGCACTTCACGCTGTCCACGCCGTTCCTGACCCAGGACGGCTGGCTGATGGCGGCCGATCCCGCGCACCGGGAGGCCAGCTTCGGTCCCGTGGTGTTCAGCTTCCATCACGCGGCGCAGAAGGACGTCGCGGCGGTGGCCCCGCCCTCGACCGGCAACGGGCTCGCGTTCCGGCTCCTTGCGGACGGGAGCCTGCGCTATGCGCTGGCCGCGGCCAACGGCCCGTCGTCGGCCGGGGCCGTGGAGATGGGACGGCCGATCCAGACGCCGTGGATGCAGATGACGGTGACGGTGGACCGGCTGCTGCGGCGCGCGGCCATGCGGCGCGTGGTGGTGCGCGCGCCGCTGCCCGCGCGCGAGGAGGACCGGCGGCCCGCGGTGCGCGTGCGCCTCGAGGGCGCCCCCGCCACCGCCTCCGAATGGCTGACCTGGGGCGACGTCCGCCCGCTGCGCGGCGG
>DATBIZ010000601.1:0-14695 GCA_036556645.1 Vicinamibacteria bacterium
GGTGGACATCGTCACCCGCGAGAACGTGGACGCCTACCAGGAACAGTGGCGGAAGTGGGAGAGCGGCGAGTCGGCCTAGGGGCGGGGCGGGGAGAGGAATAGCCGGCGTCCGCGAGCCGTTGCCCACACGGGCACGGGCACGGGCACCGGCACGACGGCCCCGGCTGGACAGCCAAACGAGCAGGCACGGTGTGCGCGTGCCTCTGCT
This sequence comes from Vicinamibacteria bacterium, assembly GCA_036556645.1. GTDB lineage: Bacteria > Acidobacteriota > Vicinamibacteria > Fen-336 > Fen-336 > DATKEG01. The sequence continues at coordinate 209 of DATBIZ010000601.1, forward strand.
CGTACACGGGAGCGGGGCCAGCTCAGCGGGCGGTGCCGAAACGCTTGGCCGACCGCTCGCGCGCCTGCGCCGCCACCGCCACCCTGTCGCGCGGTGGTGCGGTGGTGACCAGCGAGTCCACCAGGCGCCGCGCGACTTCGGTCACCTCCGCCACCGCCCGCTCGAAGGCTTCCTCGTTCGCCTTCGACGGGTGGTGGAAGCCGCTGAGCTTGCGCACGAACTGCAGCGAGGCCGCGCGCACCTCCTCGTCGGTGGCCGGCGGCTCGAAGTTGAAGAGGGTACGGATGTTCCTGCACATGAAGACCTCCGCGGAAATCGCCGCCCAGCGACCATGATGACCGCCGGCCGCGGCGTCGCCAAACGGAGCCGGCATTGAACGAGAGCGCGCGGCGACGCCTCGCCGTCCTCGAGACGATCGGCTCGCTCTCGTGGTTCCTGATGGACGGCTGCTGGATGCTCGGGCTCGGCGGCGCCGCCTACACGTTGGTGCCCCCGACGCTGGCGCTGCACTGGGCCGCCTTCCGCTACACCGAGCGCTCGGTCGTGGAGATGTCGGTCACCGCCTCCGTCAACTGCTGGGTGCTGATGAACGTCCTGTGGATGGTGGCCGACCTCGACGGCCGGTCTGCCCTGCTCGTGCCGGCGCGGCTCGCGTTCGCGGCCGGCCTGGCCCTCTTGCTGCTGGCGGGCCTGCGCGCTCGCGCCGCCGGCGATCTGCTCAGGAGCGCGCTGGGCCGTTTCCGGCGCCTGCGCATGCCCACGCGATGAGCGTGCGGCGCGAACGGGGCGGCGCCCAGCGAGGCCGCCCGCACCGGCGCCAGGCGGCGCCCGCGCCGGCCCTGCCGTCAGTGGCTTCGCGCCGCAGGCGGCCGGCCCTCCGCGTCGGAGACGTAGGCGCGCGCCCTGCGCAGCGCGTCGTTCATGTTCTCCGGCTGCCGCTTCCGGTTGTACACGTCGGCCATGAGCAGCCAGCCCAGCGCCTTCAGCTCGCGCTCCTGTGCCAGGGAGAGCCCCTTCTCGACCAGGCGCTCCACCTCCTCGATCGGCGCCTGCTCCTGCAGCAGCCCACGCGCGAGGAACAGGTAGCCCTCCGCCTGCCGCGGCGCGAGCCGGACGACCTCGCGCATCTGGGCCAGCGCTCCGGGCCGGTCGCCGAGCTGGAACAGCACCTTGCCCAGGTTGAAGCGCGCCTTGAACTGGCGCGGATAGGCCGCCACCTCGGCCGCGTAGGCCGCGCGCGCCTCCGGGTGGCGGCCCAGCTCGTCGTAGACGAGCCCGAGGTTGAACTGCGCGAGCGGGAAGCGGGGATGCTCGGCCACGATCTCCTTCAGCAGCGCCTCGGCGCGCGCGTACTGCTCCACCTCGATCAGGCTGCCGGCCAGGTTGAGGCGGTTGCGGGTGAGCTTGGGCTGGATCTCCACCGCCTTCTCGAAGAACGGCACCGCCTCCGCCGGACGGCGCAGGCTCGCGTAGGCCTCGCCGAGCAGCGTGTGCGCCTGCGCGTTGCGGTCGTCGAGGCTGAGCGTGCGCTTGCCGAGCGCGATCACCTCCTCGGCCCTGCCCTCCTCCATGAGCAGGCTGGCCATGCCCACCAGGCCCTGCACGTTCTGGGGGTCGTCCTTGAGGACCCGGTCGAACTGCGCCTTGGCCTGCGCGGGACGGCCCAGCTCCGCGTACGACGTCCCGAGCATCAGCAGCGCCTGCGGCATCCCCGGCTCGTCCCGCAGCGCGGCCTCCAGCGCGGTCGCCGCGCCCCGGTAATCGTCCTTCACGATCAGCTCCCCCGCCTGCTGCACCGCCGCGAAGATCGCCAGCTTGTCCTTCGGGTCCGCCAGCGGCCGCGGCGGGTCCGACGCTCGGGGCCGGGACGAAGTCCCGACGTAGCCGAGCGCGGAGAGCCGCTCCAGGGTCTCCTCGTCCAGGTTCGCCGCCTCGGGCGCGGGCGCGCCGCGGGCGGTGCGCTCCATCAGCTCGTCGAGCCGGGCGAGCAGGTCGCGCGCGACCGCGCGCTGGCTCTCGTAGACGTTCGCCGTCTCGGCCGGGTCCGACGCCAGGTCGTACAGCTCGGGCCGCGGCGCCTTGATCACCTTGTAGCGCCCGGCGCGGAGGAAGTGCAGCGCGCTCCAGCCGAACTGAAGGTTCGGCGCCATGGACTCCCCGTACGCGTCGGCGGTCTCGGCGCGGCCCGGCTCGAACATGGCCGGCAGCAGCGAACGGCCGTGCCCCTCCGCCGCGTCCTCGATGCCGGCGAGCGCGAGCACGGTGGGGAACACGTCCACCGCGCTGACCTGCGCGTCCACGCGCACGCCCTGCAGCTCCGCGAACGGCGTGGTCACCAGGAACGGCACGCGCTGCGTCTCGTCGTACACGAAGTACCCGTGGGTCCCCTCGCCGTGCTGCCCCAGCGCCTCGCCGTGATCGCCGATCACCACGATCGCGGTCCGGTCCTGCAGCCCGCGCGACTGCAGCCACGACACCAGGCGGCCGACCTGCTGGTCGGTGAAGGCGATCTCGCCGTCGTAGAGCGCGGCCATCCCGCGCGGGCCGTACTCCGAACGCAGCGGCTCCGGCGGCTCGTACGGCGTGTGGGGGTCGTAGAGATGGACCCAGGCCAGGAACGGGCCCGCGCGGCGGGTCTCCAGCCAGCGCAGCGCCGCATCCACGACCTGGTCCGCGGGCCGCTGCACGCTGCCGAGGTCGAGGTGCTTGTGCTTCTCGAGGTCGAAGCGGTCGTCGTAGACCTGGAATCCCTGATCGAGGCCCCAGCGGCCGTCGAGCACGAAGGCGCCCAGGAAGGCGCCGGTGGCGTAGCCCCTCTCGGCGAGCGCCTCGGCGAGCGTCGTCTGCTCGCGGCTGAGCGCGGTCTGGCCGTTGACGCGCACGCCGTGATGCGTGGGGTACATGCCGGTCATGATCGAGGAGTGGGCGGGCTGCGTGAGCGGAGACGTGGAGGCCGCCTGCGTGAAGAGCACGCCGCGGCCGGCCAGCGCGTCGAGGTTCGGGGTGCGCGCCGTCGGGTAGCCGTAGCACCCGAGCCGGTCGGCGCGCGTGGTGTCCAGGGTGACGAGGAGGACGTTCGGCCGGTCCACGCCGCGCGCCGACCACAGCCGGCGCGCTCGCTGCGGGAAGCCTCCGGCCGGCCGCCGGAACCACCACCAGCCCAGGCCGGCGGCGAGCAGGACGGCGGCGAAGGCGAACGGCCACGCGCGGCGCCGTCGGGCGGCCATGGGCGTCCCATTCTACGTTCGGCGCCGTTCGCGCGAAGATAGACTCCGCCACGCTCATGGACAGGCCGCCGCGAGGTCCGGGCCCGGCCGGCGCCGACGACGGGGCGCGGCACGCCAAGCACCTCCGGGACCTGAACCTCCAGCGCGTGCTCGCGGTGGCCATGGACCGCGGCTCGAGCCTGACGCGGGCCGAGCTGACCGAGGCCACCGGGCTGTCGGCGCCCACGGTAGGGACCCTCACCTCCGAGCTGATCCGGCTCGGCGTGATCGTGGATCGCGGTCCGGGGCCGTCCAGCGGCGGCCGCCGCCCGTCCCGGATGGAGTTCAACGCCCGGTACGGCTACGTGGCCGCCATCGACCTCGGACCGGCACGCACGCGCCTCGCGGTCGCGGACCTGCGCGGGCGGCCGATCGGCCACCGCACGCTCGCCACCCCGTCGGCGCTGGCGGCCAGGGAGCTCCTCGCGCACGCCGCGCGCGAGCTGCGCCGGCTGGCGAAGGAGAGCGGCGCCTCGCCGTCCCGCCTGCTCGCGGTGGGCGCCGCGGTGCCGGGCGTGGTGGACGCCGAGCGCGACGCGGTGGGCATGGCGCCGCACCTGCGCGGCTGGTCCGCGGTGCCGATGCGGCAACTGCTGCGGCGGGCCCTCGGCGCCGGGGTCATCGTCGAGAACGACGTGAACCTGGCCCTGCTCGGGGAGCACTGGCGGGGCGCCGCGCGCGGCCACCGCACGTGCGCTTTCGTGTTCGCGGGCGCCGGAATCGGGGCCGCCATCCTGATCGACGGCCACCTGCATCGCGGCCATCACTCGATGGCCGGCGAGATCGCGATGATGTACATGGGCCCGCAGTACGTGGGCACGGACTTCGGCTCCCAGGGGTGCCTGGAGGCGCTGGCCGGCGTGGAGGCGCTCGCCGCGCGCTGGGGAGGCGCGCGCGGCGGCGACCCCCTGCGGTCGGTGGGCGAGCTGATGTCCGCCGCCCAGCGCGGCGAGCGCCGGGCGCGCCGGGTGGTCGAGGACACCGCACGGCTCATCGCGATGGCCGTGGCCAACGTGGCCACGGTCGTGGATCCCTCGGTGGTCGTGCTCGGCGGCGAGCTCCTCGCGCACGCCGAGCCCCTGTTCGACCAGGTGCGGCGCACGGTCGCGCGCATCGCGCGGACGCCGGTCGAGGTGGTCCGCTCGGCCCTGGGAGACGAGGCGGCGCTCCATGGAGCCCTGCTCCTCGCCTCGCGCGAGGCGCGGCGGCGCCTCCGGATGCTGCTGGCGAACGGCGGCGGCCCGGGGCGTGCGGCGCCCTCCCGGAAAGGGACTTGACAGGCGCGCGCGGGTACTTTATGAAACTCATTAAATAAGTTGGCGGCCAAGCCTCCGGCCGCCCCGGACCGGAGTCCACGAAGGGAGTGCTTATGACGCGATCGAGCGCTCGACGGCTCGCGGGTGCCGCTCCCCAGGCGGTGTGCGCGGCCACGCTGTGTCTCGCCCTGCTCGGCGCCGGGCGCGCGCAGGCGCAGTCCATCCAGGAAGGCAAGATCACCGGCACCGTGCTCAGCGACGACGGCCTCGCCCTGCCCGGCGCGACGGTCGAGGCCTCCAGCCCGGCCCTGATCACGGGCACGCAGACGGCCACCACGTCGTCGCGCGGCACCTACATCCTCTCGAACCTGTCGCCCGGCCGCTACACGGTCACCGCCACGCGCGACGGGTTCAAGACCGTCTCTCGCCAGAACGTGGAGGTGTCGGCCGGCGGCACGGTGACCCTCGACCTGACGTTGCCGGTCGGCGGCGTGCAGGAGACCGTGCTCGTGACCGCCGAGGGGTCCATCGTGGACACCAAGACCTCGACCGTCGCCGCCCGTCTCGACCAGGAGATGCTGGCCAAGCTGCCCACGAGGCGGGACGCCTTCTACGACCTCGCGCTGACCACCCCGGGCATGTCCGCCGGCTCGGGCGCGCCGAGCGAGTCGACCGAGTTCCAGAGCCCGACCGCCTACGGCAGCGCGACCAACGAGAACGTGTTCCTGATCAACGGCGTGAACGCCACCTCGCCGCGGGCGGGGTCGTTCGGGTCGCTGATCAACGTCAACTACGACACGGTGGAGGAGGTCCGCGTCGTCGCGCTCGGGTCGAAGGCCGAATACGGCAGCTACTCCGGCGCCGCCATCGACGTGATCACCAAGTCCGGCAGCAACGACTTCCACGGGAGCGCGGCGCTGTATTCGAAGCTCGGCTCTCCCGCCGACAACCAGCCCGGCCCGGGCGACGACCTCGGGGCGGACTTCCTGTTCGTGGGGGAGGGCGAGCAGCTCGCCGGCGAGACCAAGACGGACTGGGAGGGCAGCCTCACCCTCGGCGGCCCGATCCTGAAGGACAAGCTCTGGTTCTTCGGCGCCGCCAACTACGTCCGCAGCGCCAGCCTGCCCCCGCGTTGGTCGCTGGAGAACCAGTACAAGGGCCGCTACGCCGACGCCAAGATCTCCGCCGTCCCCTTCACGGACCACCGCGCCTCGGTGGCCTACCACTACGAGAACAACGACGGCAGCGGCTGGAGCTGGGGGTCCGAGCCGTCCTGGGACACCACCATGACGTACGGGGTCGCCACCAGGAACCACATGGTCTCGTCGCAGTGGCAGTGGCTGCCGAGCGGCAAGACCACCGCCACCGCGAAGTACCTCGGCTTCTGGAGCGACGACCAGCCCCACGTCCCCGCGGACGCCCCCGACCATCCCGGCTACATCAACTGGTGGAAGTGGGCGGACTACGGGATCAACGGCGCCTTCCCCTACGTGGAGGCCCAGAAGTCGAACCGCTCCACCGTGCAGGCGGACCTCTCGCATTTCGCGGAGGGCTTCCTGGGCCAGCACGACATCAAGTTCGGCGTCCAGTACACGAAGGGACGCGGCAACTGGCAGGGCGGATACTTCCAGAACTACGTCAACTTCCTCTACCCGTACCGCTGGACGCAGAGCGTGCAGTACATGCAGGCCTGGTACGGCGACACCGGGCTCGTCTTCTACAACAACCGGAACACCCTGAACCCGTTCCTGACCGTGCGCACCGCCGACACGCTCGGCGGCTTCGTGGACGAGCAGTGGACCCCCACGCGGCGGCTGACCTTCAACCTCGGCCTGCGCTTCGACCACATGACCACCAAATACGGGACGGGGAAGGTGTACGGCCTGGTGAGCACGCCGGAGGAGATCAACGGTCCACCGCCCGTGGTACGCGACCGGCAGGCCACCGACGACGTGTTCGACTTCAAGACCTGGTCCCCGCGCCTGGGGCTGACCTACATGCTCACCGGCGACGGCAAGACGGTGGCGCGCGCGGCGTGGGGCCGCTACTACCAGCCGGTCAGCGTCGAGACCTTGCGCCGGTTCGGCCCCGACATGCCGCAGGTGGAGCAGGTCACGCAGTTCTTCACCGTCGGTCCCTGGGGCTCCGTGGACACCAACGGCGACGGCACGATCGACACCATCGAGACCCGCAACGCGGCGAGAAGGGTGCACGGGCTGACGCCCTTCCGCGAGGTGCGGCGCACCAGCGATCCCTCCTGGACCTTGAACGTGGCCGACGATCTCGAGAACCAGTACACGGACCAGCTCACGCTGAACCTGGAACGGGAGCTGGTGCCCAACCTGTCCGTGAGCGCTTCCTACATCTTCAAGCACGCGACCAACCTGTTCGCGAACATCCCGATCAACCGCGCCACCGGCCAGGAGTGGGAGTACGAGCGGATCCCGTACACGACCGCGGCCGGCCGGCAGGTGATGCTCTACAGCGTCGTGCACCGGGACTACAACGGCGACGGCGCCGTGGACGGCGCCGACGTGTCCTGGATCGGCGACAACTCGACGCACCGCGTGCAGAACATGCCGGCCTTCGACGGCGAGGATCCCAAGCGCGACTACCACGCCCTGCAGCTCGTCCTGAACAAGAGGTACTCCGACCGCTGGCAGGCGCTGGCGTCGTTCGTCTATTCGAAGTCGTCGGGCATGAGCCGGCGCTCGTTCCGCCAGGACTTCAACGTCGAGGGCCCGATGTTCTACGACGACAACTGGATGGGGAACCTCAACTACACGATCAACAACCTCGACGGTCCGCTGCCCTTCACGCCGAAGTACGAGTTCAAGCTGTCCGGCTCCTACAAGGTCCCGGCGCTCGAGGTCGATCTCGGGCTCCGTTACCGGATGCAGACCGGACGGGCGATGTGGCGGCTGGAGGGCTATCCGCTGCACACGCAGTTCGCGGCGCCGCCCGGCGGCGTGATCAACCCCGGCGGCCTGGCCCAGATCGTCTCCGTGGACCCCAACGATCCCGACTACCTTCCCAGCCAGCACCTGCTCGACCTGCACGTCGAGAGAGCCTTCGCCGTCGGCGGGAACCGGACCGTGCACCTGGTGATCGACGGGTTCAACCTGCTCAATTCGTTCACGCCCATCAACATGGATCCCAACTTCGAGTACGGCAAGGTGACGTCGATCCCCAGCTCGCGGCGCTTCCGCGGAGGGATCCGCTACCCGTTCTGAAGCCGGCCTGACGCGCCGGTCGGAGGGGGCCGCGTGGCCCCCTCTTCCGTTTCAGCGGGGGTCGCCGGCCTGTCCGGGGATCGCGGTCGTGCGGGAGAGCTCCGCGTACTTCCGCGCCAGGTCGGTCTCGCCCAGGCGCGCGTAGACGGTGGCGAGCAGGTAGTAGACCTGCAGGTCGAGCACGAGGCCGGAGGGATCGCGGAGGCTCAGCGCGCGCTCCGCGTCGGCGCGCGCGGCCGCATAGTCCTTCAGGGCCACGTGCAGCTTGGCGCGCTCGTAGTGGGGGCCGCGGCGCTCGGGCAGACGGCGCACCGCGCGATCGAGGTACGTCCGGCTCTCCGCGAGCCGGTCCTGCTTGAGGAGGAAGCGGCCGTAGTTGTAGTCGAGGAGCGGATCGAACCCCGGACCCTCGCCGACCTGCAACGCCTCTCGATAGGCCTGCTCCGCGCGCTCGGGCTGGCCGAGCGCCTCCCGGCACAGCGCGAGGTAGTCCAGCGCGCGCGCGTCGCCGGCGCGGAGCGCGGCCGCCTGCTCGAACTGGCCGGCCGCCTCGGGGTAGCGGTGCGCGCGGAAGAGCCAGATGCCGAGCTGGTAGCGGGCCTCGGCGTTCCCGGGGTCGAGCTGCACGGCCTTCTCGAGCGCCTCGCGCGCGGCGACCAGCGCGCCGCGGCGGGCGAGCAGCCGGGCCCGCCCGATGAGCACGTCGGCGCAGGCGGCGTGGCTCTGCGCCAGCGGCTGCAGCCGCCGCTCGGCCTCCTCCCATCGGCCGCCGGCCAGGGCCCGCGCCACCGCGCGGATCTCCTCCTCGGCCCCCGCGCACGCGTCCGCCGGGCCGGCCGCGAGCGCGGCGGCCGGGCTCAGCGTCACGGTCAGCACCAGCGCCGCCGCGCTCACGGCTCGATCACCTCGAGGACCTGCCCGGCGGGAACGTCGCGCAGGAGCTGCCGCGTTCCGCTGGGCCAGAGGACCTCGATGCCGCGCGCCGAGCGGTCCGCGCCCAGGCCGAAGTGCACGCGCTTGTCGGACGCGCTCGCGTACCCGACCGCGGTGGTGGCGTGGTTCCACTGCACGCGCCCTCCGGCCCCGGTCAGCCGGACCACGGCGCCGAGGCCGTCACGGTTGCTCCGCGTCCCGCGCAGCTCCAGGGTCAGCCAGGAGGCGTCGGCCGGGGAGAGGTTGTAGAGCACGGCCGGGGGCTCGCCGATCGCCGAGACCACGACGTCCACGCGCCCGTCGCCGTCGAGGTCCCCGAACGCGCATCCCCGGTGCGCCCGCGCGCGCTGCAGGGCCGCCCCGCTCTGCGCGGTCACGTCACGGAAGCGTCCGTCGCCCAGGTTCAGGAACACCGCGTTCGCCTGCCGGTACCGGTGATGGGAGTACCACCCGATGTTCTCGCTGACGTGGCCGTTCGCGGTGAAGAGGTCCTTGTCGCCGTCGTTGTCGAAGTCGTAGGCGCCGGTGCCCCATCCGCTCATCGCGATCGTGGCGAAGCCCAGGCCCGCCCGGTGCGTGGCCGCGGTGAAATAACCCTCCTCGCTGCCGAGGTAGAGCGGGAAGCGGTCCCCGCCCAGCGCGGTCAGGAACACGTCGGGACGGCCGTCCCCGTCCAGGTCGCGGAAGTCGGCCCCCATGCCGGAGACGGGGACGCCGTCCTCCGTGTAGGCGACGCCGGTCTCCACGCCCGTCTCCGCGAAGCCGCGGCCGCCGAGGTTGCGGAAGAGGAAGTTCCTCATCTGGTCGTTGGCCACGAACACGTCCGTGAACCCGTCGCCGTCGGCGTCGGCGACCGCGACCGACATCCCGCGCCCGACGTGCGCCGCGATCCCGGCCGCCGCGGAGACGTCGCGGAAGCGGCCGCCGCCCTCGTTCCGGTAGAGCAGGTTCGGCAGGCCCCGGTATTCGGTCGGTGAGCAGGTCAGCCGCCGGCCTTCGGCGCCGCACACCCGGTTGTTCGCCGGCGACCAGTCGAGATAGTTCGCCACGAAGAGGTCGAGGTCGCCGTCGCGGTCGTGGTCGAGCCAGGCCGCGCCCACGGACCAGAGCTTCCGGCCGCCCACGACGCCGTCCACGCCGGCGCGCGCGGTGACGTCGGTGAGCCGCTCGCCGCGCTCGTTGCGGTAGAGCACGTTCCGGTCCACGCCCGTGACGTAGAGGTCGGTCCAGCCGTCGTTGTCGAAGTCCGCGGCCGCCGCCCCCATCGCGTAGCCGGCGCCACGGACGCCTGCGCGCTCGGTGACGTCCCGGAAGCGCCCCTGCCCTTCGTTGCGATAGAGGCGATTCCAGAAGCGCGGCTCGTCCTTGGCCAGCCCCGGGACGCGGGCGCCGTTGGTGAAGAACACGTCGAGGCGGCCGTCGCCGTCGAAGTCGAATACGGCCACGCCGCCCAGCACCGCGTCGATGACGGGCTTGTCCGGAGTGGTCGCGTTGTCGAGCACGAAGGCGATGCCGGACCCTCCCTGGCGGTCCTCGAACCGGATCGCGCTCGCGCTCTCCGGTCCGGCCACCCCGACCGACGCCCACAGCGCCGCGCCCGCGCACGCCGCCAGCGGGCCGTGCGCACGCCGCGGGGCGAGGCTCACGGCTCGGGTGCGCGCTTGTGCCAGTCGTCCTTGAACAGGTTGAAGTGGACGTCGCGGCGCGGGTGCGCCGCGATGACGTCCTCGTCCAGCGTGACACCGAGGCCCGGCCCGCCCGGCAGCGCGAAGTGGCCGTCCACGACCTCCGGCAGCCCGGGCGCCGCCTGCTTCACGAACGCCTCGGAGAAGTCGTTGAAGTGCTCCTGGATCTTGAAGTTGTACGTGGCGGCGGCCAGGTGCAGCGCGGCCGCGGTGGAGACCGGGCCCCCGACGTTGTGCGGCGCCATCAGCACGTAGTACGCCTCCGCCCACGCCGCCAGCTTCTTCACGTTCGAGATCCCCGCGAAGTGGGTGATGTCGCACTGCAGGATGTCGGCGGCCTGCCGCTCGAGCAGCTCGCGGCAGTCGAAGAGCGTGTGCAACCGCTCGCCGGTCGCCACCGGGATCCCGAGCGGCGCCACCGCCTGCGCGACCTTCTGCAGCGCGGCCAGGTTCTCCGGCGGCACCGGCTCCTCGATCCAGCCCGGCCGGAACGGCGCCAGCTCGCGCGTCATGTCGATCGCGGTGACCGGGTTGAACCGGCCGTGCATCTCGATGAACAGCTCGACTTCCGGCCCCACCGCGTCGCGCACCGACTCGACCAGCGCGACCACCCGCCGCTTCTCCGCCCAGTCGAGCTCGTAGAAGCCGGCCCCGAACGGGTCGAACTTCAGCGCGCGATACCCCTTGGCCACCGCCCGCTTCGCGGCCGCGTGGAACTCCTCGGGCGTGCGCTCGACCGTGTACCAGCCGTTGCCGTAGGCCCTGATCCGGTCGCGCACCGCGCCGCCGAGCAGCCGGTAGACGGGCTGGTCGAGCGCCTTGCCCATGATGTCCCAGCAGGCGATCTCGATCAGCGCGCACCCGGTGAGCGCGGTCTCGCCCATGCGCGCGTAGTCGTCGCGCCACATGCGGTGGAGCAGGTGCTCGATGTCGAAGGGGTCGCTGCCGATCACGTAGCGGGGCACGGCGAGCTGCAGGTAGCCGAGGACCGCGTCGAGCCGGTTCAGCGCGCGCGCCTCGCCCACGCCCACCAGCCCCTCGTCGGTCTCGACCTTGACGAAGAGGAGGTTGCGCCACTGCGTGCCGAGCACCAGCGGCGTGACCGACGTGATGCGCATCTTCTTCATGATGGTCAGGCGCTCACGGGAATGCCGAGGTCGCGCGGGCCGCGGCCCGAGAGGGTGGCCTCCGGCGCGTGCCGGCGGAGCAGGTCCAGCACCAGCGCGGTGCGGTGCACCCGCTCGCGCACCAGCGCCACCGCGGTGGCCTCCAGGTGCACGCCGCTGGGGTAGATGTTGGGCGCGTTGCGCAGGCCGAGCTTGACGTAGACCGGGGCGGCCACCCGCACGATCTCCGGCGTCTCGTAGTGGCGCACGAAGCCGCCGAAGTCGTCGGGCGCCTCGACGTAGACGTCGAACGGGATCGTGGAGGCCTGGCGCAGCGCGGCCAGGTGGGGGAGGGAGAGGTCGGTGGGCACGTTGTACGTCGTCCCCCCGAGCTGCTCCATCCAGCGCACCGAGATCGGGTTGGCGGCGCCCATCTGCACCGAGATCTTCAGCACCAGCTCGGGGGGCAGCGCCCCGCCGCGCTTCATCTCCGCGAGCAGCCAGAGCAGGCCCTCGTCGGCCACCAGCACGGAGCGGATCCCCAGCGCGCAGGCCCTCCGCACGTCCTCCGCCGCGAAGACGACCTGGTCCATGCCGCGCAGCCGCGCGCCCAGGTTCTTCCCGGCCGAGGAGACGACCTGCGCGCCGGTGTCCCAGGCCGCGCGCGGGCCGACGAACAGCGACACCTCGAGCGCGGCCTCCCGTCCCAGCCGCGCCATCTCGCGCAGCTCGGCGTCCGTGAGCATCATGATCCCGCTGCCCTGCGAGACGCGGTGCAGCGGCACGCCCAGCCGCTCCGCCTCCTCGAGCGCGGCCTGCAGCGCGCGCGGGCCCTCCACGCTCGGGATCTCGATGCGGTAGTGCGCGCCGTCGGGAAAGCGCCGCCCCGAGGAGGGCAGCTCGTGCGCGTCGCGCGCGGGCAGGCCCTTCGCGGCGAGGAACCGGCGGACCTCGTCCACTAGGGCGGGTCCAGGTAGACGGTCTTGATCTGGGTGAAGAACTCGCGCGCGGCCTTGCCCTGCTCGCGGCTGCCGCTGCTCGAGTGCTTGAAGCCCCCGAAGGGCACCTGGGGCTCCGCCCCCGCGGTCTGCGAGTTCACGTGGACGATGCCGGCGTCGATCTCGCGGATGAAGCGCATGGCCAGCCCGAGGTCTCGGGTGACCACCGACGCGCTGAGCCCGAAGCGGGTGTGGTTGGCGAGCGCGATCGCCTCCTCGAAGCTCTTGGCCTCGATCACGCCGACCACCGGGCCGAAGATCTCCTCCTGCGCGATGCGCATGTCGGGCTGCACGCGGTCGAACACCGTGGGGGCGACGTAGAAGCCCTTGTCGTATTCACCCCCGGTCAGCTTCTGGCCGCCGGCCACGAGCCGCGCGCCCTCGCCCTTGCCGATCTCGATGTAGTCGAGCACGGTCTTCTCGGCCTCCGCGCTGACCAGCGGGCCCATGTAGGTGTCCGCCTTCATGCCGTCGCCGACCTTCAGCGCGGAGGCGCGCGCGGCCAGCCGGTCGCGGAACGAGTCGAGCACCTCGCGCTGGACGATCACGCGGCTGGTGGCCGTGCACTTCTGGCCGGCGGAGAGCATGGCGCCCGCGATGGTCAGCTCGACCGCCTTGTCGAGGTCGGCGTCGGCGAGCACGATCACCGGGTTCTTGCCGCCCAGCTCGAGCTGGAACTTGATCCCGCGCTCGACGCACTGACCGGCCAGCTTCGTCCCCACCGTGTTCGAGCCCGTGAAGCTGATCGCCTTCACGTGCGGGCTCTCGACCAGGGCCTGCCCGACCTGGGAGCCCTTGCCCACCACCAGGTTGAACACGCCCGGCGGCAGTCCCGCCTTCTCCAGCACGTCCGCGAGGTGCCACGCGGTGAGCGGGGTCAGCTCGGCCGGCTTGAGCACGACCGTGTTGCCGAACGCCAGCGCGGGCGCGGCCTTCCAGGTGGGGATCGCCACCGGGAAGTTCCAGGGCGTGATCAGCGCGACCACGCCGAGCGGCACGCGCTCCGCATACAGCACGGTGGTGGGCGAGGCGGAGGGGTACATCTCGCCGATGGGCTGCAGCGCCTCGCCGGCGTAGTAGCGCAGCAGGCTGACGCCGCGGGAGGTCTCGCCCTTGCTCTCCGCGAGCGTCTTGCCCTCTTCGCGCGTGAGCGCCTCGGCCACCTGGTCGAGGCGCTGCTCGAGCAGGGCGGCCGCCTTGAGGAGGATCTCGGCGCGGCGGGGCATCGGCGTGCGCGACCAGCCGGGGAAGGCCCGCGCGGCGGCCTCGGCCGCCCGGGCCGCGTCTTCGCGGCCGGCAGACGGGAAGACGGCGACCACCTCGTCCGTGCGCGCGGGGTTGACGTCCCGGGTGGTCGCGCCCCCGGCCGCGCCCTGCCATTCGCCGCCGATGTAGTTCAGATGGGTCTGGCTCATCCGCGCGATCCCTTCGGCCGTCCCGGGGAGCCCTTCACCGTGGCGTCGATGTCGTGGGCGGTGCTGTGGACGAGGCCCTTCATCGCGCGGGAGGCGCGGCGACCCTCGCGCGCGCGGATGGCCTCGAGGATGGCCCGGTGCTTCGGCATCGACCGGCGGGCGCTGCCGGGCAGCCGGCTGGTGGCCCGGAAGCTGACCAGCAGGGCGCCGAACACGACCCCGCTCATCTGCTCGAGCACGTCGTTGTGGCAGCCCTCGAGGATCGCGCGGTGGAAGCGCATGTCCGCCTGGTCGAACGCCTCGTAGTCCGGCGCTCGGCCGTCCAGGGCGGCCTCCATGGCGCGAAAGGCCGCCTCCAGGCCGGACACCTCCTTCGCGGTCGCGCGCTGGGCGGCCAGCTCCGCCGCGGCCGGCTCCACGATCAGGCGGACCTCGGTGAGCTTGCGCAGGAAGGGGGCGGGCGGCGCGCCCTCCCGCTGCCAGGCCAACACGTCCGGGTCGAGCAGGTTCCACGACTGGCGCGGGCGCACGCGGGTGCCCGTCTTCGGGCGCGACTCCACGAGGCCCTTCGCGGCCAGCACCTTGATCGCCTCGC
>DATBIZ010000602.1:0-22825 GCA_036556645.1 Vicinamibacteria bacterium
TTGCCGATCAGGTGCAGCCGCTCGTCCGCGCTCTCCCAGAACTTGCGGTAGTTGTCGCCGTGGTCGGCGTAGCCGAGCGCGGTGATGTAGTTCGCGAGCGCGTCCATCCACACGTAGAACACGTGGCTCGGGTCCTCGGGCACCGGGATGCCCCACTTCACGTGCGCGCGGCTGATGCTGAAATCCTGCAGCCCCTGGCGGATCACCGCCAGCACCTCGTTGCGGCGGCTCTCGGGGTCGATGCGCAGCACGCCCGACTCGATCTTCCCGCGCAGCCACTCGCCGTAGCCGGAGAGGCGGAAGAAGAAGTTCTCCTCCTCGGTCCACTCGCAGGGCCGCTCGTGGTCGGGGCACACGTTGCCCGGCTGTCGCAGCTCGCTCTCGTCCTTGAAGGCCTCGCAGCGCGGGCAGTACCAGCCGGAGTACTTGTCGCGGAACACGGCGCTCCGGCCGTCCGGCGTGCGCGCGTCCTTGATCGCGTGCCAGAGCTTCAGCACCCCGCGCTTGTGCAGGTCGCTGGTGGTGCGGATGAACGCGTCGTGGCCGATGTCGAGGTGCCGCCACAGCTCCTGGAAGCGGGCCGCGATCAGGTCGCAGTACTGCTGGGTGGGGATGCCCTTCTCGCGGGCGATGCGGTCGATGTTCTGGCCGTGCTCGTCGGTGCCGGTCAGGAAGAACACGTCGTGCCCCCGCAGCCGGCGCGCGCGGGCCAGCGCGTCCAGCGCGATCGTGGAGTAGGCGTGGCCGACGTGCGGCACGTCGTTGACGTAGTAGATCGGGGTGGTCTGCAGCAGGGTGCGCCGCGCCTTCATCGCGCGCCCGCCTTGGCCGCGCGCGCCGCGCAGAGCGCGGCCGCCCAGACCTCCTTCACCGGCACCGCCCGCTCCTCGGCCCGGCGGCGGCAGTCCTCGAACTCCGGCTGGAGGTTGTAGAGCCGTCCCCCGCGCCGGCCGAGCTTCACCCCGACGGTCCCGTAGGGCGTCTCCACCGGCACCACCTCGCGCTCGAGCACCGTCCTCTCCCACTCCTGCCGGCGGACGCCCAGGGTGGTCGTCTCCGCGAACAGCAGCTCCTCGAGCGCCTCGCGCCGGGCGGGCTCCGCGAGCACGGTGACCAGCAGGCCGGGACGTCCCTTCTTCATCTGGATCGGGGTGAAGTACACGTCGAGCGCGCCCGCGGCGAGCAGGCGCTCCATCAGCGGCGGGCAGAGCTGCGGCGACATGTCGTCGAGCTCGGCCTCGAGCACCACCACGCGGTCACCGGCCGCCCCGCCCTCCTCCCCCACGATCACGCGCAGCACGTTGGGCCGCCCCGGCGTGTCGCGCGTGCCCGCGCCGTACCCGACGGCCTCCGGCCGCACGGGCGGGAGCGGGCCGTAGCTGGTCGCGTGCGCGGTCACGAGCAGCGCGCCGGTCGGCGTGAGCAGCTCGCCCTCGCCGCTGCCGTAGACCGGCACGCCCTGCACCAGCCGCAGCGTGGCCGGGGGCGGCACCGGGTACGTCCCGTGCGACATCGTGACGGCGCCGGTGCCGACGTTGAGCGGCGACGCCATGAACCGATCGGCGCGCAGCCAGCGCAGGCCGACGATCCCGCCCACCACGTCCACGATCGCGTCCACGGCCCCCACCTCGTGGAAGTGGACGTCGTCCGGCGAGCTGCCGTGCACGGACGCTTCCGCCTCGGCCAGACGCCGGAAGAGCGCCGACGCACGGTCCTTCACCTCGCCGTCGAGCGGGCTGCGCCCGATCAGGGACAGGATGTCGCGGACGGACCGGTGATGCGCATGGTCGTGGGCCGGGGCGTGCGCGTGATCGTGGCCGTGGCCGTGTTCGTGTTCCTGTTCGTGCCCGTGCCCGTGCGTGTGCGCCGGGCTGTGCGGGTGTCCGTGCTCGGGCGCGTGGGACTGGCCGGGCTCCTCCGTGCGTCCGCCGACGACGACGTCGGCCTTGGTCGCCTGCAGCCCCGCGCGGTGCACCTTGCGCGCGTCGATCCGCCATCCGTCGAGCGGCAGCCGGGCCAGCTCGTCCCGCAGCGCCTCGAGCGGCAGGCCCAGGTCGAGCAGCGCGCCGATGAGCATGTCGCCCGCGGCGCCGGATGCGCAATCGAAGTAGGCGAGGCGGCTCACAGCACGCCCCGTTCCTTCAGGCTGACGAACCGGCCCGCGCCGAGGATCAGGTGATCGAGCACCTCGATGCCCATCAGGGTGCCCGCGGAGCCCAGGCGGCGCGTGATCGCGACATCCTCGGCCGAGGGCTCCGGGTCGCCGGAGGGGTGGTTGTGGAAGAGGATCAGCGCGGCGGCCCGCTGCGTCACCGCGAAGTTGAACACCTCGCGCGGGTGGACGAGGCTCGAGGTCAGGCAGCCGACCGACACCTCGTGCAGGCCGCGCAGCCGATGCCGGACGTCGAGCGCGAGCGCGCCGAAGACCTCGACCGGCTTCGCCGCGTAGCGCGGCAGCAGGAAGCGGGCCGAGGACTCCGGGGTGCGGAAGGCCGGCGCCGCCTCGCGCGGCTCCGAGGCGAGCCGCGTCCCGAGCTCGAGCGCGGCCAGCACGCGCGTGGCCTTCGCCGGGCCGAGGCCGTGCAGCCCCTCGAGGTCGGCGAGCGACCGGCCGGCGAGCTCGCGCAGCCCGGCGCCGAGCAGCCGGTCCGCCACGTCGAGCGCCGAGCCGCGCCGCGACCCGCTGCCGACGAGCAGCGCGACCAGCTCGCGGTTGGAGAGGCCGCCGGGCCCCACCCGAGCCAGCCGCTCGCGCGGCCGGTCTTCGGCCGGCATGTCCCTCAGCAGCCGCGGCGCGGCGGCGGTGGTGGCGGCCCCTTCGCTCAATGCACGCTCTCGACGCCGGCCAGCCAGGGGACGACGTCGGCGGCGCGGCCGCGGAGCGACACCGTCGCGCGGTCGCTCAGCGGCGTCGGCTCGGGGTTGACCTCCACCACGCAGGCGCCCGCGAACAGGGCCGCCTCCGGGATCGCCGCCGCGGGATGGACCAGCGACGAGGTGCCGACCACGAGCACCACCTGGGCCTCACGCGCGGCGGTGAAGGCGCGCTGCAGGGCCTCGACCGGCAGCGTCTCGCCGAACCAGACGACGTCGGGCCGGAGCACGGAGCCGCACCGGCAGCGCGGGGGCAGCTCCGGGAACGGTTCGCGCCGCGCGGCCACCTCGCCGCAGCCGGTGCAGCGCACGCGCCAGAGACTGCCGTGCAGCTCCACCAGGCGCCGGCTCCCCGCGCGCGCGTGCAGGCCGTCCACGTTCTGGGTGGCCAGCAGGAACTCGGGCACCCGCCCCTCGAGCGCGGCGAGCGCGCGGTGCGCGGGGTTGGGCGCGCAGGCCGCGACCGTCTCGCGCCGCCACGCGTACCATTCCCAGACCAGCCGCGGGTCGCGCGCGAACGCCTCGGGCGTGGCCAGGTCTTCCGGGCGGAACGAGCGCCAGAGTCCCTGCGGCCCGCGAAAGGTCGGCACGCCGCTCTCGGCGGAGACGCCCGCCCCGGTGAGGACCAGCACGCGCTGCGCCTCCCGCAGCCGCGCCGCCGCCTCGGCGGCCCGCGCGGGCCGCACGTCTCCTGCCGCTCCGCTCATGCGTTGCCCAAAACGACGATGTTATACCAGCCGCTTCGCCGCGGCCGGTTGAAGGCCGTGCACCAGGCGCGCGGGGAAAGGCGGCCGTCACCGCGGCGGCCGCGGCGCCCGGGCCATAATGCCAGGGACATGGACACGGGCGGGTCCGCTCCCCGGCGCATGACCGTCCCGCCCGCGCTCGCCCTCGGGTCCGTGGTCGTCGGCCTCGTGGCCATGCCCCTGGTCACGGTGATGGCGCTGCCGCACGGCATGCGGCTGGCGCTCGTGCTCTCGGAGCTGGTCCTGGTCGCGCCCGGCGTGCTCGCCGTCATGGGCTCGGGCGTGCCCTGGCGGGCGATCCTCGCGCGGTGGCCGCTCGACCGGCGCACGGCGCTGCTGATGCTCGCCGCGGGAGCGTCGCTCTGGGTCGGCAGCCTCGGCCTGCTCGAGCTGCAGTACACGGTGTGGACGCCG
Organism: Vicinamibacteria bacterium; assembly: GCA_036556645.1. GTDB lineage: Bacteria > Acidobacteriota > Vicinamibacteria > Fen-336 > Fen-336 > DATKEG01. The sequence goes on from DATBIZ010000602.1 coordinate 4,035, forward strand.
TCGCCCGGGTACCTGGAGGCGTTCCGGCGGCTGCACGAGGCGCTCCGGCCGGACGGCCCGCTCGACGCGGTCGTCTCGGTGGCGGCGATCGCGCTGGTCCCCGCGCTCTGCGAAGAGCTGCTGGTGCGCGGGATCGTCCTGCCGTCGCTGCTGACCGTGACCCGCCCCACGGCCGCGGTGGTGATCTCGGCGGTGCTGTTCGCGGTGATCCACCTCGATCCCTACCGCACGCTGTTCACGCTCGTGCTCGGCCTCGCGCTCGGGCTGCTGCGCGTGCGCACGGGATCGCTGGCCGCCTGCGTGCTCGCGCACGCGGTGCTCAACGCGATGACCTTCGCGGTGGCGCCCTTCGCCGACGATCCGGCGCAGGGGCTGCCGGACCCGCGGCCGCTGCTCGGCCTCGGGATGCTGGCCGCCGGGTCCGCCGCCACCGCCGTGGTGCTGCGCCTGCTGCCGTCTTTGACTCGCTCCTCCACCATCCCTAGACTCGAAACATGAAGCGAACGGGGACGATCGTCGCCGCGGCCACGCTCGCCGCGCTCTCCGTGTCGGTGGAGCCGAGCCGCGGCGCGGGCGTGCTGCGCGTGGCCGGCCACGAGCGGACCGCGTTCGCGGCGGGCGGCTTCGCGAGGCCCGGGGAGCTGGTGGTCGTGATGCAGGCGGCCGCCGACGAGCGCGACGCGGCGCGGGTGATGTGGGAGGCCGGCGGGGCGCGCGCCCAGCGCAGCACGTACGGCCCGCGCTTCCGGCTCAGCCTCGACGCCGGCTTCACGGTCGAGGAGGCGATGCGCCGCCTGCGGCAGATGCCGGAGGTCGCCTACGTCGAGCCCAACTACATGGCGCGCGCCTCCCAGACGCGGGCCGGGCACTTCGCGCCCAACGACGAGTTCTACCGCTTCCAGTGGAACATGAAGATGCTCGACGCCGAGCGCGTCTGGGGCATCCAGCGGGGCGACCGCTCGGTGGCGGTGGCCGTGCTCGACACCGGCGTCGCCTACGAGGACTTCGGCCCGTTCCGCAAGGCGCCGGACTGGGGCAACACGGTCTTCCTGCAGGGCTACGACTTCGTCCACCGCGACACCCATCCCAACGACGACGAGGGGCACGGCACGCACGTCGCCTCCACGATCGCGGAGGAGGCCAACAACACCGAGGGCGTGGCCGGCCTCGCCTTCGAGACCGCGATCATGCCGCTGAAGGTGCTGGACCAGTCCGGGGAGGGCTCCTTCTTCGACATCGCGGAGGCGGTGGACTACGCGGTGAACTTCAGCCAGGGCGGCGAGAAGCCGGTCAAGGTGATCAACCTGAGCCTGGGCGGCCCCAACGAGAGCCGCACCCTGCGCGAGGCGATCGACCGCGCGGTGGCGGCCGGGGTCACCGTCGTGGCCGCCACCGGCAACGACAACGCGTCCTCGGTCGAGTTCCCGGCGTCGCTGCCGACGGTGATCGCGGTCGGGGCCGTGGACGGGCGCAAGGTCCGCGCGCGCTACTCGAACTACGGCAGCGCGCTCGACCTGGTGGCGCCGGGCGGGGACGTGCGGCGCGACGACGACGGCGACCGCTTCCCGGACGGCGTGGCCCAGCAGTCGCTCGACCCCGACGCGGTGGAAGCCGGCCGCTTCGACGTGTTCGACTACTTCCTGATCAACGGCACCAGCATGGCCGCCCCGCACGTGTCCGCCGCCGCCGCGCTGCTGTACCGGCAGGGCATCACGAGCCCGTCCGCGATCCAGCGCGCGCTCGAGCAGACCGCGGAGGACCTCGGCCCCTCCGGCCGGGACAACGAGTACGGCCACGGCCTGATCCGCCCCGCGGAGGCCCTGAAGGGCCTCGGCCTGCTGACGCGCTGACCGCGCCGCGCCGCCGTCGCGCTGCGCGCGCCGCCGTCAGGCTCCCGTCCGGATCCTCCTGAGCGCTTCCTCCGCCGAGCCGCGCAGGAAGTCGATCTTGGCGGCCTCCACGAGGGCGGGGATCGCGGAGCGCGCGGACGGGCCCGCCGCCCCGAGGGCCTTGCACGCGTAGAGCCGGACGTTCGCCTCGGGGTCCTTCAACGCCGCGACCAGCGCGGGCACCGCCGCGCCCGCGTGCTCGCCCGCGCTCTCGAGCGCCATCGCCGCCGAGAGGCGCACCTCCGGGTCCGGATCGCGCAGGGTCTCCGCCAGCGCCGGCACCGCCGGCCCCATCCGCCGGCCGAGCCCCCACAGCGTGGACGCCGCCGCGCGCCGCACCCGCGGCTCCCCGTCCTTCAGCAGCTCGGCCAGCGCCGGCACCGCGGGCTCCCCCACGTCGATCAGCTGCCGCGCCGCGTTCCCGCTCGCCTGCGCGTCGGGGCTCTTGAGCTGCTCGATCCACTCGGGAATCCGCTCCTCCGGCCGCTTGCGGCACCCGGGCAACGACGCCACGACGAACACGCCGGCGACGACGACCGCGGCGGTGGCCACTCGGCGCATGTGCCCTCCTGCGAAAGAGCGAGATCAGCCGCGAGGCGCAGGTGACCGCCGCCTCGCCGGCTGCATCTCGCGACGCGAATTGTAGACTGCCGAAATGCCGCCCACCACCACGCGCGAGCTGGCCGCGCGGCTGCCGGACGTGCCCCGGCTGGTGGAGACGCGCGCGATGCTGCTCTCCGGGGTGTCGGAGGTGATCGGCGACACCGCGCGCGGCCACTACGTCGTGCGCAGCCTCGACGCGGCGCTCGCGGCCCTGGTCGGCCGGCCGCGCGCGGCGGCGCTCCGCGACGCGGTCGCGGGAGGCCGCACCCTGGACATCCTGTGCGCCGAAGACGCCGTCCGCCACGCGCTGGCCTCCCTGCCCGGGTGGCGCGCGCACCCCGCGATCGTCCACGCGCTGCCCCCGCACGCCGTGCTGCCGGCGCTTCCCGCCGCCGTCGACGTGCGCCTGGTCGCCGGGGCCGACTCGGTGCCGCTCGCCCACGTGCCCTCGCCGCTGCGCGAGGAGTTCGAGGCCGCCCGGCGCCGCGCGCCGATCGTGGTCGGCTTCACCGAAGGGCATGCCGCCTCGTTCGCCTACGTGCCCTGGCAGACGGAGACGCTCTGCGACCTCTCCATCGACACGCTGGAGGCGTATCGCCGCCGCGGGCTCGCCGCGGCCACGGCCTCGCGCCTGATCGAGCGCGTGCGCGCCTCGGGCAAGGAGCCGGTGTGGGGCGCGCTCGAGGACAACGCGCCGTCGCTGGCGCTCGCGAAGCGGCTCGGCTTCGTGCCCGTGGACCGGCTGTTCGTGCTGTCTCGGAGGAGGCATTGATGCCCCGGACGATCGCCGTGTGCCTCGGAGCGCTGACCCTCTCGGGGTGCGCCAAGCCGGAAGGAAGCGCGAAACCGCCCGCGCCACGCGCCGCCAGGCCGGCGCCCGGCGCGACGGCCGCGGAGTCGTCTCCCGCCGCGACGCCGGCCCCGGCCCCCGTTCCCCCGGCCACCGCCGGGGCGGAGGGCACGCGCACCTCCGCCTCGCGTGAAGCCGAGGAAGCCTGCGTGGACCGCTGGCTCGCCGAGCGCGGGCTCGACGCCTACGGCAACCCGCAGGGGACGATGTACGCGGGCGGCACGCCGCTCTTCGACGAGCGGACCGGCGAGCAGGTGGATCGTCTGGCCTACGTCTACAAGCGCCAGCCGCTCGCGCGCGCGGCCTGCCGGCCCAGCGCGATCCGGTGAGCCGGCGCCGGCGCGGGTAGACGCTAGTCGATGGCCGTGGGCGGGCCGGCGGCGGCCGCCTTGCGCTCCAGCTCCGCCGGCGTGTAGGCGCGGCCGTTCTTCACGACCAGCGCGACCGAGTCCGTGTTCTCGATCTTCTCCAGCGGGTTCTTCTCCAGCACGACGAAGTCCGCCCGCTTCCCCGTCTCGATCGAGCCCAGCTCGCGGTCGAGGCCGAGCGTCTGCGCCGGGAAGAGCGTCCCCACGCGCAGGGCCTCCATCGGGGTCAGGCCGCCCTGCACGAAGGCCCACAGCTCCCAGTGCGGGCCGAGGCCCTGCATCTGACCGTGCCCGCCCAGGTTCACCTTGCCGCCGGCGTCGAGGATCCGCTTCGCGGAGGCCGCCACGTCCAGGTGGTGCCAGTCCTCGTCGGTGGCCATGAAGCTGCGGATCCGTCCCAACGTGTCCACCACGGCCTGGGGCACGTAGCGCTGCAGCCGCTCGTCCTTCCACAGCTCGTAGTGCTGGTGGAACCAGCGGTCGCCGGAGGGGCCGCCGTAGGCCACGAGCAGGGTCGGCGTGTACGCGGTGCGGCTCTGCGCGAACAGCGTGACCACGTCGTGGCGCAGCGGCGTGACCGGCAGCGCGTGCTCGATCGTGGTGTGGCCGTCGAGGATCATGGTCATGTCGGTCTCGAGGTCGCCGCCGCCCTCGGGGACCACCATCATCCCTTCCTCGCGCGCCGCCTGCAGGATCCACTGCCGCGCCTCGCGCCGCGGCTGCATGTACGACTTCACCGTGAACGCCCCGAGCGCCTTGAGCCGCCGCAGGTGGTGCCGCGCGTCGTCGAGGCTCTTCACGATCGCGCGCCCGGAGCTGTCGGCGCCGTAGAGGATGAAGCCGGTGGAGAAGATGCGCGGTCCCGGCATCAGCCCGGCCTCCACCATCTCCGCCTGCCCGAACACCTCCTGCGTCGCCGCCGAGGGGTCGTGGGTGGAGGTCACGCCGTAGGCGAGGTTCGCGAGGTACTTCCAGGGGCGTTGCGGGAAGACGTCCAGCGTCGAGTAGTGCAGGTGCGCGTGCTCGTCGAACAGGCCGGGGATCACCGTCCGGCCGGTGAGGTCCACGGTGCGCGCCCCCGCCGGCACCGTGACGGAGCCGTCCGGGCCGACCGCCACGATCCGGTTCCCCTCCACCACGATCGTGCCGCGCTCGAGCACCTCGTCGCCCTTCATCGTGACGATCCGCCCGCCGCGATAGGCCACCGTCCCCGACGGCGTCTCGCGCGGCAGCGTCAGCGTGATCGGGACGGCCTGCGACTTGGGCAGCTCGGCCTTCTTCTCCTTCTCGGTCTTGTCGGCCGCCACCTTGGCGTCCTTGCCCTTCGCCGCGGCGCCTCCCGCGTCCGCCGGCTTCGGGGCGGGGATGGCCTGGTCGAGGGAGAGGCGGTGATACGTGGGACCGAACGCCCAGGTGACCGTCCGTCCCCCGTCCGCCCACCCCACCCACTCGCCGCCGGCGTTGGTGAGCTGCCCGAGGGGCAGGGCGGCGCCGTCGAGCGCGACCTCGACCGCCTGCGCGCCCGCCTCGGGCAGCGCGGTGACGTAGGCGTTGTGCAGCTCGTTGAAGGCGACCCACCGGCCGTCCGGGGAGACGATCGCCTCCTCCGCGCGCGCGAAGCGCAGGTGCGGGCGGCGGTCGGTGCCGTCGAGCTTCACGGAGACGAGCAGCGTCTTCTCCAGCTCCGCCGGCTTGGCCGCGGGCTCGCCCTCGACGAAGAAGACCCGCTCGCCGTCCTTCGAGAACGTCGGCCGCGGCATGCGCCGCTGCGGCCCGCGGTTCTTCGTCCCGGTCACGTAGTGGCTGTCGCCCCCGGCGGAGGCGATCCAGCGCACCTCGTGCCACAGCTCGTCCGAGAGGTCGTTGTCGCGGAACCAGGCGCCGCTGCCGCTCAGGAACACGATCTTCGTCCCGTCCGGCGAGAACGCCGGGTTCACGTATTGCCCGGGCACGCGCGTGAGGCGCCGCGGCGCGCCGGCCCCCTCGGGGCCCAGCGGCAGCGTCCAGACGTGGCCGCCCTCGACGTCGTTCCAGGTCACGAACGCCAGCGAGCGGCCGTCGGCCGAGAACGCGGGCGCGTATTCGAGGTCCTCGAGCGTGGTGAGGCGGCGCGGGGTGCCCGCGGGCAGGTCCATCACGTAGAGATGGCCGGCCGCCGAAAACACCAGACGCCGGCCGTCCGGCGACTCGACCGGCCAGCGCACGATCCGTACCCGCACCGCGTCCTGCGCCAGCGCCTGGGGGAAGCGCGCGGCGTCGGTGACGCGCTGCTCCACCGCCGCGGTGAACGGGATCGCGGAGCGCGCGCCGGTCTCCGCGTCGAAGCGCCAGAGCCGGCCCTCGGCGGTGGCCACCAGCGCGCGGCCGTCGGGCGTCCAGGCGAAGCCGGGGAACACCCCGTGGAAGGCGAAGCCCTCCTGGTTGTCGCGCTCCACCGCGCCCGCGATGCGGCGGACCTTGCCGCTGGCGAGGTCGAGCACCTCCAGCACGGTCTTCGCGCGCACGCGCCGCACGTAGGCCAGCGCGCGGCCGTCGGGCGAGGGCGTGGGAGCGGCCGCCCCGCCGAACTCGCCGGTCACCGGCACGGACTGGCCGGTGCGCCGGTCCAGCCGCTTCACCTGCCAGATCCCCTCGTTCACGTTGCGGTCGTAGCGGTAGCGCGAGTCGCGGGCGGAGAAGAACACGAAGCGGCCGTCGCGCGAGAAGGCGGGGTCGGCGGCCTCGGGCTGCTCGTCCTTCTTCGTGAGCGGGACGCCCTGGCCGCCCTTGACGTGCCACATCCACAGCTCGACCGTGCCCACCGGCGACACGTCCGTGTGGCGCTTGCGGCCGATCAGGTAGTCGCCGTCGGGCGACCAGGCCGGCGAGTTCACCGCGGTGTCCTTCTCCGTGCTCACCGGCCGCGCGTGGCCGCCGTCGAGGTCGCACACCCAGAGGTTCTCGATGCCGCCCCGGTCGCTGGCGAAGGCGATGGCGCGCCCGTCGGGGCTGAAGCGGGGCTGGACGTCGTAGGCGGTGCCGCTCGTGATCCGCCTCGCAGTGCCTCCCGCGATCGGCAGCAGGTACAGGTCGCCGAGCAGCGAGAGCACGATCCGCGTGCCGTCGGGGTGGACGTCGAGCGCGAGCCAGGTGCCTTCGTCGGTCGTGAACGCGACCATGCGCGACGGGCCGTGCGGATCCTCGACCTTCCAGGGCGCGTCGGCATCGGCGCTCCCCGCGGCCGCGGTGGGCTTGGGCTTGTCGGCGGAGGCCGCGAGCGGCGCGGCGAGCGCCGCCGAAAGCAAGGCCGCGGCGGCCACGCGCAGCCACCGCGCACGGATCACACGCACCACTGCCACACCTCCAAGCGCTTGAACCGAGGGCAGGAGAACGAGCCTATCGTCCGCGCGCCGCGCGCGTCAATCGGAGGGGCCGCCGCCGGCCCGCCCGCGCGACGGGGCGACGTCCGCTTCGAACAGCCGGTTCTCGCGCGCGGCGCGCAGGGTGGCGCCGCGGAACGTGTTGGTCAGGCGCATGAACCGGTCCGCCTGCTGTCGCTCGACCGCTTCGCGCGTGAACACGACCGTGGCCAGGAAGGCGCGGCCCACCGGATAGGCGCCGCCGAAGCCGAACACCGTGCGCACCCCGTACTCGGCGACGAAGTCCTGCGCGCTGATGATCTTTCGTCCGTGCTGGTCCACTCCCGCCGCCGCGTCCTCGACGTAGAACGCGCCCGCGACCGGGCCGAGCGCGGCGGTCACGATCGCGGTGTCGAGGTCCGCGGCCCATTCGAGCCGGGCGCCCAGCTCCTTGAGCAGGCGCGCGATCATCGGGATCGACTCCACGAACTCCTCGGAGGCGAGCGGGATCCCCAGGTGCCCGCGCGAGCCGTAGCGGTCGTTCCAGCGGTCCTGCCGGCCCCGCGTGGCCAGCAGCGACAACACCGGCGTGTGCGGCTTGAGCAGGGCGGCCTCGCGCGCGCCGACCAGGCGGCGCACGAAGTACTGGTCCGCGCCCGGCAGGCGGCCGAAGGGCACGGCGATGAACACGCGCACCAGCACGGCCGACTCCACGAACGTCTCGTAGATCAGCCCGGCCATGGCCTGCGCGGCCGATTCGACCGTCGGCGCGCCGGCCAGCCGCGACTCCAGGTCGGCCGCGATTCCGTCCATCACCGCCGTGGTGGTCTCGGAGAAGAGCACGGTATCAAACGTCCTCCTCCAGCGTACCCGACGCCACGGCGGCGGGGGCGCGGGATTCTGCAACGCCGGCCGCGCGCGGCGCGCGAGGTCAGCTATGATCGCGGCGTCGAAGCATGAGGCACGAACGATCCGTCCCGCTCGCCGCCCGCGCCGCCGCGCTGGTCGCGGCCGCGCTCTGGTGCCCCACGCCCGCCGGCGCCGGCGAGCTCGGGATCTCCGTTGAGGGCGGGTATCTGGACCTGACCAACGCGCGCCAGTCCGCCCAGGCCGTCCTCGGCGGCACCGCCGGCGGCTTCACCGGCGGCGGCGCCCTGCGCTACTCGTTCGCCCGCGGCCTCTTCGTCAGCGCGGGCGTCCGCTACTTCGAGCGCACCGGCGAGCGCGTGTTCGTGGAGAGCGCGAGCGGCCCGGTGTTCCGGCTGGGCCACCCGCTGAAGGTCCGCATGGTCCCGGTCTTCGCGCTGCTGGGCTACCGCCTGGAGCGCCGGCGCGGCCTGCCGCTCGTGCCGTACATCGGCCTCGGCGGCGGCGTCACCACCTACCACGAGGAGAGCGAGATCGGCGGCCTGGTCGAGGGCGTGGTGGACCAGACCAAGGGCGCCGGCTACGGCGTGCTCGGCCTCGAGTACGGGCGCGGCGCGATCCGGCTCGGCGTGGAGGCGATGTATTCGACGGTGCCGAACGCGGCCGGGGTCGGCGGCGTGGCCGACATCTACGGCGAAGACGACATCGGCGGGTTCAGCGTGGTCGGGAAGCTGACCTTCGTGCCCTGAGCGCGGCTAGTCCGCGCGCCTGCCCAGCCCCATCTCTTCCAGCACGGCCGGATCCTCGCGCCAGCGCTCGCGCACCTTCACGAAGAGCCCGAGGTAGACCTTGGTGCCCAGGAACCGCTCGATCTCGCGGCGCGCGGCCGTGCCGATCGCCTTCAGCATGGACCCGCCCTTGCCGATCAGGATCGCCTTCTGGCTCTCGCGCTCGGCGAGGATGGAGGCCTCGATGCGGACCAGGGGCTCGCCCTCCTTGAACGCGTCCACCACCACGCCGGTCGCGTAGGGGATCTCCTCGCGCGTCTGGCGCAGGATCTGCTCGCGGATCATCTCCCCGACGAAGAACCGCTCGGGCTGGTCGGTCAGGTAGTCCTCGGGGTAGAGCCGCTCCCCCGGCGGCAGGTTCGCCACCAGCCGGTCCGCGAGCACCTCCACGTTCTCGCCCCGCAGGGCCGACACGGGCACGATCTCCACGAAGTCGAGGAACTGCCGGTATTGCTCGATCGCGGGCAGGATCCGGGGCTTGGGCACGGTGTCGATCTTGTTGATGGCCAGCATCACCGGCTTCTTCGACTTCTTCAGCGTCTCGCGCACGTAGCGCTCGCCGGGGCCGTAACCCTCGGCCACGTCGATGACCCACAACACGAGGTCCACCTGGTCGAGGCTCCTCACCGCCGCCTCCACCATCCGCTCGTTCAGCCGGTGCTGCGGCTTGTGGATCCCCGGCGTGTCGAACAGCACGAGCTGGCCGTGCGGGCGGTTCACCACGGCCAGGATCCGGTTGCGGGTGGTCTGCGGCTTGTCGGAGACGATCGCGACCTTCTGGCCCACCAGCGCGTTCACCAGCGTGGACTTGCCCACGTTGGGGCGGCCGATCACGGAGACGAAGCCGGCGCGGAAGCCCGGCTCCGCCGCGGGCGCGTCGCCGCTCATGCGTCCACCTCGGCCGGCTTGCGCCGGAAGCGCACCCGGTTGACGCGCTTGCGCTCGGCGTCCACCACCTCGACCGTGAACCCCTTGTAGTCGAGCGACTCGCCGGGCCGCGGCACGCGCCCGAAGACCGTGGTCACGAGTCCGCCCACGGTGCCGACGTCGGCGCCGTTGGCCAGGCGCGATTCGAGGGCCTGCTCGAGCCGCTCGATGTTCACCCGCCCGGCCACGAGCAGGCTGCCGTCCCCCTCCACGGAGATCGGCTCGGTCTCCGCGTCGTACTCGTCCTTGATCTCGCCGACCAGCTCCTCCACGATGTCTTCCACCGAGCACAGGCCGGCGGTGCCGCCGTATTCGTCGATCACGATCGCGAACGTGCTGCGGCGCTCCTGCAGCTCCTTGAGGAGGTCGGCGATCTTCTTGGTCTCGGGCACCAGGAACACCGGCATGACCAGCGGCCGCACGGAGTCGCCGTCCGCGCCCTCGTACTCCACGAGGTCGCGCACGCTGACCACCCCCACGATGTCGTCGAGGTTCTCGCCGTAGACCGGGATGCGGCTGTACTTGGTCTCGCGCATCAGCCGGCGCAGCTCGCCCACGGTGCCGGAGGCGGGCAGGGACACGATGTCGGGGCGCGGGGTCATCACGTCGCGCACCACCGTCATGGAGAACCGCGCCACCGCGTCCACCAGCCGGCCTTCGTTGGCTTCGTGCACCGGCGCCGGCGGCACCTCGACCGGCGTCGCCGCCGAGCGCTCCTCGCCCTCCGCCTGGGGCTCGTCCGGCGCCGCGCGCCGGCGCAGCGCCCGCACCAGCGGGCCCAGCACCCGCGCGTAGGCGTGGAAGTAGGGGAGCAGCACCATCAGCGAGCGTTCGGGGCTGCGCCGCACCAGCGCGTAGGGCAGGGTCAGGCGGAAGACCAGCAGGTACAGCACCATGGTCACGAACGCGATCAGCACCGCCCAGTGCGCGGCCGCGTGCAGGAAGATGTCGGCGATCACCACCGTCATGGCCACGTGCGCGGTGTAGGTGCCCATGTGCACCGGCATCAGCAGGGTGGGCGGGTCGTCCAGATAGCGGTTCACCATCTCCGCGCGCGGGTTCTGCAGGGCGACGTGGGCCAGGCGGCGGCGCTTCACCAGGTAGAAGGCGGCCTCGACCGCGGCCAGCGTGATGGAGGCGGCGGCGAGCACCACGAGCACGACGACCTTCAGCAGGATCACAGCAGCCGCTTCCGCAGCCGGCGCTCCAGCCGGTCCATGGTGCCGTCGTCGGTCTCGTGGTCGTAGCCGAGCACGTGCAGGAAGCCGTGCAGGGCCAGCACGTCCAGCTCCTGGGCGAGGGTGCGCCCGAGCTGGCGCGCGTTGCGCTCGGCGGCCTGCACGCTGATGACGATGTCGCCCAGCTCGCCCGGCGAGGCGCCGCCCGGGAACGAGAGCACGTCGGTCGGGCGGTCCTTGCCGCGGTAGCGCGCGTTGAGCGCGCGGATCGCGCGATCGCCGGTCAGGACCAGCGCCACTTCGCCCCCCACGTCGAGCGCGTCCGCCGCGCCCCGCAGCACCCGGCGCAGCCGCGCCTGTCTCACCGGCCGGCTCCTCTGCCGGTTGAGCAACGTCACGTCGAGCGACGAGGGCCGCGCCATGCGGCCCGCCTACTTGGCGGCCTGCGCCGCGCCGAACGCCTCGTAGGCCTTGATCACCGCCTGGACGAGCTTGTGCCGGACCACGTCCTTCTCGTCGAAGTAGACGAACGCGATCCCCTTGACCCCGGAGAGCACCGAGATCGCCTCCACCAGGCCCGAGGTGCGGCCCTGGGGCAGGTCGATCTGCGTGATGTCGCCCGTGACCACCACCTTGGAGCCGAAGCCGATGCGGGTGAGCACCATCTTCATCTGCTCGGTGGTGGTGTTCTGGGCCTCGTCGATGATGACGAAGGCGTCGTTGAGCGTGTTGTGTGTCAGCAGGAAGTCGTCCGTCACGTAGAGCGAGTCCTGCGCGCCAACGCTGATGCAGCACGTCTCGGCGAGACCGGCGGGCTCGATGTTCTCGATGAAGCGCATCGGACGGCCACCACCGTCCTCCGCATGTTTCGCCGCCTTTCGCGCCAGCCTGAACGGCGGAAACTCGGTGGGAAGTCGGATGTCGATGACGAAGGAATCCGTTCTATGCGGGACCTCGCGCCCGTTCGCGAAGCCAGGTCGCTTTTCCTCCGCGGTCCGCATGCGGCAGTACGCGACGCCCCCGAGCGAGCGGACCAGGAAGATGACGGCGTCGCGGAGGTCGGGTGAATTGGTGGCGTAGTGAACCCGACACGTCCGACCATCCTGCACCACCGGTCCGCCGTCCGTATCCAGCAGGCCCTGCAACAACGCATGTCGGACGGGCGGTGCGTTGTACAGGTATTCCTCGGGGACGAACTTCGTCGCGGAGCGGGTCCCACAGAGCCCGAGATCCCGAAGTGTGATCGTCAGTGGGTTCGGCGACCAACGGTTGCCGTGGTCGCTCGCCAGCACGTAGTCCACACCCGTCTTGTGACGCACCTGGACGTTGCCGCCGAGGCCTGCTTGCAGCGACTCGACGAGTTCCAGGTCCGCCGTGGCAAACGTCGGGGTGGTCCTCCCGGTCAGGCAACCGTCGCCGAGGAGCAGACCCAGAACGTAGGGGTCCAGCGGAACGTCCCGCTCGGGAAAGTGGACTGGTCCGGAGAGCATCGGCAGCTCGTAGCGATGCTGGTGCGCGCGCCTTAGGCGATCCAACATGTCGCGCGTCTGCAGGATCCGCGGAGGAAGCCCTCGCCTGCTGTCTTCAGGCGTCTTCACGGACCATAGATGCTCGCCGCAGCACAGGGTCTGCGCGCCATCCGTCGCCGTGACTCGAAAGACCTCCTTTTCTCCCTGCGGGTAGACACCCAGCACCGGAGTGGTCCGGCCGTTCGAACCGATGACGCAATCGCCGACCTTGAGCGCGCCGATCGGCCGCCAGCCCGCATGCGTGAGGACGCGGCTGGTCAGGGGTTGCGCACGGCCGCGCATGAATGCGATCGGCGCCACCTCGATCGCGTTGCGCTCGAGCAGGCGCTCGACCTTCTCGTAGTCGAGCAGGTCGTAGAGGGCGTCGTAGAGCGGCCGCAGGTACGGATCCACCTTTTGCTGCAGATCGCCGGGCAGGAAGCCGAGCTTCTCGCCGGCTTCGACCGCAGGTCGCGCCAGCACGATGCGCTGGACCTGCTTGCTCATCAGGGCGCTAACTGCTTGAGCCACAGCCATATACGTCTTCCCGGTGCCCGCGGGGCCTATCCCGAACACCATATCGTGCGATGCGATCTTTTCGAGATACGTCCGCTGGTTCAGACTCCGCGGCGCGACGACTTTCTTGCCCCCGCGCACCGCCACGCCCATCAGGTAGTCGCGCAGGCGCACGCCGCCGTCCTGGGACAGGAGCTGCGCGGCCAGGCGCACGTCGCCCGGGCCGACCGAATACCCGTCCTTCATCAGGGCCGAGAGCTGGTCGAAGATCTGGACGACGACCTCCGCGCCCTGCTCGTCCCCCTCGACCAGCAGCTCCGAGCCGCTGTTCTTGATGCGGACCTTGAGGTTGTCCTCGAGGAAGCGCAGGTTCTCGTCGTGGGTCCCGTAGAGCGCTTCCGCTCCCCTTTCGGGGACGGCAACACGTCTCATGGGATCAGCAATAAAGGGAGGACGGAATGGCAGGCGGCAGCGGTAGCGGGTTCGGACCGGCTGTCGGCATGGTGGCAGCTTAACACAAAGCGTGTCCTGGCAGTCCCTTACACCGGGGAGGCCACCCGAGGGGTCAGGGGGCGGCCGTCGTCGAGCTCGGCGACGCTCGCAGGGGTCGGCTCTCTAGCGGTGTTATCCTCGCGGCTTCCGCCGAAGGAGGTTCGCGTGAGGCCTGGCCGCTCCCTTGCGTGCGCGCTCGTCTTCCTCGCCGTGGCGCCCCGGCTCTTCGCCGCGCCGCCGCGCCGGACGGAGAACGTGATCCTCATCACCACGGACGGCCTGCGGTGGCAGGAGCTGTTCGGAGGCGCCGAGGAGCCGCTGCTTTCCAAGGACGCCGGCGTGGCGGACGTGGAGGCGCTGCGCCGCGAGTTCTGGCGCGACACGCCCCGGGAGCGCCGGCGCGCGCTGCTGCCCTTCTTCTGGTCGGTGGTGGCCAAGCAGGGGCAGGTCTTCGGCAACCGCGGGCTCGACAGCAGCGCGCGGGTGACCAACGGGCACAACTTCTCCTACCCGGGCTACAACGAGCTGCTGAGCGGCCGCGCGGACCCGCGCGTGGACAGCAACGACAAGAAGCCGAACCCGAACGTCACCGTGCTCGAGTGGCTCAACGGCCGCGAGGCGTACCGCGGGCGCGTGGCCGCGTTCGGCTCCTGGGACGTGTTCCCGTGGATCATCAACCGCGAGCGCAGCGGCGTCCTGGTCAACGCGGGCTTCGAGCCGGTGGAGGCGCCGGGCGAGCGCATGGCGCTGCTCAACGAGCTGATCGCGGAGACGACCCCGCCGGAGGACAGCGTCCGGCACGACTCGTTCACGTTCCTGGCCGCGCTCGAGCACCTCCGCCGCGCGCAGCCGCGCGTGCTCTACCTGGCGCTGGGCGAGACCGACGACTGGGCGCACGCCGGCCGCTACGACCGCTACCTCCTCTCGGCGCGCCGCTTCGACCGCTACCTGCGGCGTCTCTGGGACGCGGTGCAGTCGCTGCCGCAGTACCGCGACCAGACGTCGATCGTGATCACGACCGACCACGGGCGCGGCGACGCGGCCAGCCAGGCCTGGAAGGGCCACGGGGCCAAGGTGCCCGGCGCGGAGCACATCTGGATCGCGGTGCTCGGCCCCGACACCGCGCCCCGAGGCGAGCGTTCGCAGGCCGGCCCGGTGACGCAGAGCCAGGTGGCCGCCACGGTGGCGGCGCTGCTCGGCGAGGACTTCGCGGGCGCGATGACCGGCGTGGCGCCCCCGATCGCCGACGTCCTTCCCGGGGCCCGATGAGGGCCGCGCGGCTGGCGCTCGCCGCCCTCCTCGCCGGCGCCCCGGCCGCCGCCCAGCATCGCGTTGCGCTTCCCGTGCCGGACCTGCCCGGGCTGAAGACGCTGAAGGGCGACTTCCACCTGCACACGGTCTTCTCGGACGGCCAGGTCTGGCCGACCGTGCACGTGCAGGAGGCCTGGCGCGACGGCCTCGACGTCGTCGCGCTCACCGACCACGTCGAGTACCGTCCGCACGTGTCGGACGTGACCGGCGACCTCCGCCGCGCGTACGAGGTCGCGCGCGCGCTGGCCGAACAGCTCGGTCTCGTGCTGATCCCGGGCGCGGAGATCACCCGGCCGGTGCCCGGCACGACGTCGCCCTGGCCGGTGGGCAGCGCGCACTTCAATGCCCTGTTCGTGGCGGACCCCTCCGCGCTGGGAGCGCCCGCCCTGCTCGACGCGCTGCGGGCCGCGCGCGCGCAGGGCGCGTTCGTGTTCTGGAACCACCCGGGGTTCATGCGGCGCCTGGAGCCGCGCTGGCACCCGCACGTGGACGAGGCGTGGCGCGCGGGGCTCTTCGCCGGGATGGAGCTGGTCAACGGCGAGGACTTCTACGCGGCGGCGTATTCGTGGATCGAGGAGAGGAAGCTCACCATCCTGGCCAACAGCGACTACCACCTCCCCACCCCGCCGCGCGGCGCGGGACCGCCACGGCCGATCACGCTGGTGTTCGCGCGCACGGCCGACGTCGAGGGCGTCCGCGACGCCCTCGTTGCCCGCCGCACCGCGGCCTGGCTCGGCGACGACGTGTGGGGCGCCGAGGACCACCTGCGCGGCCTGGGCGAGCGCGCGCTGGCGGCGGCGCCGCCGGTGGCGCGGGTGAAACCGGGCGGCACGGCCTTGCTGCGGTTGCGCAACGACTCGGCGATCCCGCTCCGCCTGCGTGCACGGGGGCCGGCCTGGCTCGCGGCCGACCCGATCACCGCCCCGGCGCTCGCCACGGCCACGCTCCGCGTCTCGGTCACGCGCGACGCCCCCGTGGACGCCGAGGCGCGCCTGCAGGCCGAAGTCGAGAACCTGCACGTCGGACCGGGCCGCAACCTGACGATGGCGCTGCCGGCGTCGGTCACCGTTGCCGCGCCCTGAGCGCGGTCCCTGGAGGAGGAGTCATGAAACCAGCCACCGTCTTCCTCGGCGAGATGACCAACCGCGAGGTCGAGCAGTTCCTCAAGCAGAACCACACCGTGATCGTGCCGGTCGGCTCGACCGAGCAGCACGGCCCGCACCTCGCGCTCACCGCCGACGTGCTGATCCCGCAGGAGGTCGCGCGGCGCGCCGCGCCGAAGGTGGGCGCCGTCGTCGCGCCGCCGGTGAGCTACGCGCTGTCCTACCCCCACGTCGGGTTCAAGGGGCTGGTCCACATCCGCATCCCGACCTTCATGGCCCTGATCGAGGACCTGGCCGCCGCCTTCGCCCACGTCGGCTTCAAGCGGATCGTCTTCCTCAACGGCCACTACGACAACACCTACGCGATCGCCTACGCGTGCGCGAACGCGGCCGAGCGGCTGCCGCGCGACGTCAAGGCGTTCCCGGTCAACTACTGGGACGGCATCCCCCCGGAGGTGGCGAGCCAGTACATGAGCCTGGAGAAGGGGCTGCACGCCAACGCGGCGGAGACCGCGGCGGTGATGGCGATCAATCCCGCCCTGGTGGACATGGCCGAGGCCAACGCCGAGTTCCCGCCGTTCCCGAACTTCACCGTGGAGAGCGGCGCGGTGCACACCGCCTTCTTCTTCAGCGCGCCCGGCTCCGTGTACTGGGCGACCAGGTCGGGCACCTGGGGTGACGCGCGGCAGGCCAACCCGGAGATGGGCGAGAAGTACCTGCAGATCGCCACCGACGCCACCCTGGCCGTGCTCGACAACATCGAGAAGACGTTCAAGGCGATGCCCGTGAGGTAGGCAGGCGCGTCCACCGCCGCTATCATCGGCGCGCGTGGGACCGAGCTCGGGGGGTGCGTGGGAAGAACGATCCTGGTCGTGCTGGTCGGCAGCGAGGGCGCCGCGGAGGCCGATGCGTATCAGCTCCTCCAGCAGGACGCCGCGCGCGAGGAGGCGCGGCGCGCGAGCCTCGCCGCGGAGATCGTCCTCGCTCCGGGCTTCGATCACCTGCGCGTGATCCGGCGGCGGCTGCTCGACGCGGGCGCGCCCGCCGTGGACGCGGTCGTGGTGGAGCCCTCCAGCGTGACCACGATGAACCTCCTGATCAAGGAGCTCAGGGGCAGGACGGGGCTGGTCTTCGTCAACGCCTGGTCCGACGACGTGGAGGCGGCGGCCCCCGGCTGGGGCGCCGGCCTTCCGTTCGGCACCGTGACCCTCGACCACGCCGCGATCGGCCACATCCAGGCGCAGCAGGTCCGCGCGCTGCTGCCGAGCGGCGGCCACGTGTTGTGCGTGACCGGACCGTTGCGCTCCACGGCCGCGGCGGACCGCCTGGCCGGGCTCAAGCAGCGGCTGCCCGAGGGCGTCACGCTCTACGAGTGCGAGGCCGGCAAGTGGATGGACACCGACGGCATCCTCGCGTTCGAGACCTGGTACGGCCTGTTCAAGACGCGCAGCTTCACCGTGGACGTGATCGCCGCGCACGCCGACGAGCTGGCCATGGGCGTTCGCCGCGCGATCGAGGCCGTGGGGAACCCGGCCCACCGGCAGATGCTGCTGGCGGCGCCGTTGCTCGGGGTCGACGCCTGCCCCGCCTACGGCCGCAAGCTCGTGGACTCGGGGCAGCTCCGCGCGAGCGTGCAGACACCCGGCACCATGGGCGACGCGATCCGCGGGCTGCACGCGTTCTGGCAGGCGCGCCGGCCGCTGCCGCTGAAGACCCTGTCTCAGCCCTCGCCGTACCCGCCGCATTCCGTCCGTCCCTGACGCGGGTCGGTGCGTGCTGCCGGCGGCGGACGAGTGCGGGCGTCGCGGGCGATTCTCGCCGGATCCTCGGCGCCTCCTGATGAATTCCCGGGCCCGGAACGCCGTCGGTCCGACGTCGTACCTCCTGTTGTAAGCGAAGGAGGCAATCATGATGCGAAAGGCACTGGCGGTTCTGGGCGTGGCGGTGGTCGCGGCGGGACCGGCCGTCGCGAGCGACAAGCCGTACTTCAAGGAGGTGAAGGGCCGGATCGAGCTGGCGCGGGCCAGCTTCGCGTCGTCCGGCTGGCGGCTCGACCAGGTGTATACCGGGACGCTGCCGACCGGCGGCGGCGGCTTCGCGAACCTGAAGCTGGAGCCGGGGAAGGAGTACCGGATCGTGGGCCGGTGCGACGACGACTGCGAAGGCCTCGAGCTGGTCCTCGCGCGTGACGGGCAGCCGATCCTGCGCGATCTCGAGGGCGACAAGCTGCCGTCCCTCGACTTCACGACGCGCTTCACCGGCAACTACACGGCGGCCACGCGCATCGTCGAGTGCGAGGCGCCGACCTGCCGTTACGGCGTCGCGGTCTTCGTGCGGTAGGCGTTTCCTCGTCGCAGCACGCACGGCCCCCGGCGCCCCGCCGGGGGCCGTTCTCGCGCGCCTAGGCGCCGCCGCCGCCCTGATCCGGCGCGCTACTTCCGGATGACCACGATGCCGAGGTCGCGCACCTGCTCGTCGCGCACCGGAGACGGCGACCCGCTCATCAGGTCGGTCGCGCTCGCCGTCTTGGGAAACGCGATCACGTCGCGCAGCGACGACTCGCCGGCCAGGATCATCGCCATGCGGTCCACGCCGAGCGCGATGCCGCCGTGGGGCGGCGTGCCGTACTGCAGCGCCTCGATGAAGAAGCCGAAGCGGTCGCGCGTCTCCTCGTCGGTCAGGGAGAGGATCCGGAAGATCTTCGCCTGCAGCGCCGAGTCGTGGATGCGGATGCTGCCCCCGCCGACCTCGGTGCCGTTGAGCACGATGTCGTAGGCCTTCGCGCGCACGCGGCCGGGGTCGCTCTCCAGCCGCGCGACGTCCTCGTCGTGCGGCGCGGTGAAGGGATGGTTGACGCTGGTCCAGCGGCCCGTGCCGCCCTCCTTCTCGAAGAGGGGGAAGTCCATCACCCAGAGGAACCGGTACGCCGACTCCTCGACCAGCTTCAGCTCACGGCCCATCTCCAGGCGCAGGATGCCCATGGCCATGGCCAGCGGCTCGGGCCGGTCCACGCCGACCAGCAGCGTGTCCTCGCGCCCGGCGCCGGCCTTCTC
>DATBIZ010000603.1:0-2281 GCA_036556645.1 Vicinamibacteria bacterium
ATCGAGATCGAGCCCGGCGGGTGCTTCGCCACCGTGTCGGCCAGCCACGTCCCCAGCTCGGCCAGGCTGCGGAACGACTCGGCCAGCACCAGCCGCGGGTCGTCCTCGCCCGACCACAACATCGCGGAGATCCACCGCTCGTGGCGCTCGCCGGCCGCTCCGGGATGAACGAGGAGGATCAATCCATGCCACCTGTGCCACGCCGCAGGGCGGGCCGCCTCCGGCCGAGCCGGTTCGGCGCCAGTCATTTGATCATGACAGGACGTGCCTTGGGGTCAAGGCGGCCCGGTGTCCGGGGCAACCCTCTCAGCGCGTGCCGGCGAGGGCGGCCTCCGCGGCCGGCGCCGCCGCCGCCTTCGCCGCGGCCATCGCCTGCAGCGCGAGGTCGTGCGCCCGCTGCGCCGCCTGGTTGTCCTCGTGCACGCGCCCGAGCGGGCTCTGCGAATACGCGGCCCGGAACCGGGTGAGCACCTCGATCTCCTCCTCCGCGAAGCACGGGTGCCAGAAGTTCATGAAGAGCACGATGCGGACGTGATCGCTGTGGTTCCACACCTCGTGCACGTAGGAGTCGTCGAAGACGAGCACCTTGCCCTCTTCCCAGGTGCGCTCGTCCGCGCCGACCTTGATGAAGCTGCCGGGCGGCGCCACCAGCGCCAGGTGCCCCCGCACGATCCCGTTCATCGGACCGGTATGCGGCGGGATGTGGGCGTGCGGGTTGAGGGCCGAGAACATGATGTGGTCGCGCTCGAAGCGGGGCAGCGACTCGAGCAGGTCGGCGGTCCGCGGGCAGGCGCGGCAGTTCTCCTCGAACCGCCGTCCCTGGAAGAAGAAGTTGAACGTGTTCCAGCCCTGCATGCGCTCCTGCGTCTCGTTCATGTAGGCCTTGAAGCCGGCCGCGCTGCGGTGCAGGATGCCGAGCAGCTCCTCCTTGATCTCGGGGTACGCGTCCTCGAGCGGCTTGACCCAGTCGAAGCCTGCGGGATCGTGGAAGGTGCGGGCGGGCACGCCGGGGACGTAGTAATACGGGCGCTGCAGGCGGTCCGTGTAGGGGGACTTCCGCAGGTGGACGTCCGCGGTCGGCACCTCGAAGATGGACTTCAGCCCGATCGCGGCCAGGCCCCGCTGCACGGTGGGCAGGGCGTCCAGCTCGTGCATCACCGCGCGCAGGTCCTTGAACTCGCCCAGGCGCGCGGTGCGGAACGCCGTCACGACCTCCGGCGCGACGCGGCGCGCCCGCCCCACGCCCAGGCGGCGCAGCAGCGTCATGAGCCCGCCCGCCAGCCGGCAGCGCGTCCATTGCCAGTAGGGGAAGCGCGCCGACGCTTCCAGCCAGCGGCGCACGGGGCCGCGGGTCAGGACCTGCCCGGCCACCATCAGGATCAGCAAGGCCCACACGACGAGCCCGGTGAACGTGAACAGCGCGGTCAACATGGTCGGTTCTCTCCTCCGCTCAAAACGGGCGTTCTCCCGTCAAGGACTGCGAGCCGGCGACGCGCGCGAGCGGCCGCGACGCGCAGCGCTCGTAGAGGGCCTGGTGCGCGGACAACATCCGTTCGTGCGAGAAGCGCTCGGACACGTACGCTCGCGCCTGGGCACCCAGGCGTGCCGCGGTCTCGGGCGACGCGAGCAGCGCCACGATCTCCGCGGCCGCGCCCGGCAGGTGCCCCGGCTCGAACAGCAGCCCGTTGCGGCCGTGCTCGATCAGCTCGGTCGTGCCTGGAACCGCGGTCGCCACCACCGGCACGCCGGCGGCCATCGCCTCGAGCATCGCCAGGGAGAGCCCCTCGCGCTCGGAGCAGAAGAGCAGCGCGTCGAAGGCCGGCAGGAGCTGCGCGACGTCGTCCCGGAGGCCCGCGAGCAGGACCTGCCCGGCCAGGCCGAGCGCGTCGGCCCGCGCCGCGACCTCGGCCCGCAGCGGCCCGTCGCCGACCATCACGCCGCGCAGGTCGGTCCGCTCGCGCGCCACGTCGCGGAGCACCTCCAGGAACGCCAGCGGGCCCTTGGCCGGGACGAGGCGGCCCACGAAACCGACCGCGGGCACGGCGGTGGGCAGGCCCAGCGCCCGGCGCGCGCGCTCGCGCGCGGAAGGGTCGCTGGGGGGCAGCGCGACCCCGTTGTGGATCACCTCCCAGCGGCCTCGCCCCACCCCGTGGGACTCGTAGAACTCGCGCACCGCGTGCGAGACCGCGACCAGCCCGCGCGTGCCGCCGGCGAGCGCGCGGTCGATCGCGAAGTGGTGGGTGCGCTTCCAGGTGTCGGTGTTGTGTTCGGTCGCGACCGC